>CAMPJH010000023.1 GCA_946886845.1 uncultured Sphingomonas sp.
GTTAGAAGCTGGGAACGCTCGCGAAGAGGGTGGTGACGTTGCCGCCGATCGCGACGAACGCGCCGATGGCGATGATCGAGATCAGCGAGGCGATGGCGCCATATTCGATAGTGGTCGTGCCGTGCTCGTTGCCAATCAGCTTGAGAATAGGGTTCATGAGACGGATCCTTGGTCGTGATCGCCCTGGGCCTATGGGAGCGCGCGACCGGCCGCCATCGGACGTTTGCGGCTGTCCCGAATTGGCTCAGTCGCAACAAGGCGGCGGCGGCGAGGGCTAGGCCGGAAGCCCGATCAGGCTGATCTGGCGGCCGTAATCCGGCTCGCCGCAATGGGTTGCCCGCCGGTAGCTGTAGAAGCGGTCTGGGTCGGAATAGGTGTCGAGCCCAAGCCGTTCGACCCGCGCGATTCCGGCCGCTTCCAGCCGGGCGGCGACATAGGCCTCGAGGTCGAAATGCGGCTGCTCGCCGGTGAAGAAACGGACATTCCCGGGATCATCGGTCAGAAACCTCTCGAGAAAGGCTTCGTCGACTTCATAGCTGCGCAAAGCGATGCACGGGCCGATGGCGGCGGCGATCCGTTCCCGAGCAGCGCCGATCAGCTCCATCCCTGCAATCGCGGCGTCGGTCACTCCGGCGAGCGCTCCGCGCCAGCCGGCATGGGCGGCGCCGACTATCCCCGCTTTCGAATCCGCAAGCAGCACCGGTGCGCAATCCGCGGTGAGGACGCCGAGAAGCAGGCCCGGCCGGTCGGTGACCATCGCGTCTACGCGCGGGCGTTCGTCGTGCGGCCACGGACGGTCGACATAGACCACCTCGCCCGAATGGACCTGATGGACCGTCGCAAGCTCGGCGCCAGGGAGCACCGCCGCGACCGCGCGCCGGCGGTTCTCGGCGATCGCCTCGCGGTCGTCGCCGCTGCCGGTGCCGACGTTGAGCCCGGCGAGTATCCCGGTCGAAACGCCGCCGCGCCGTCCCAGGAAGCCGTGCGGAACTGTCATGAGGCAGTCGGCGCGGATCGCCTCGACGGTCATGCTTGAAATCCGGCCGGCGCCGGCCAATTCGGCGAATGGATCGCGATCACCTTGAATAGCTCACCCATCTGATCGGCGTCGCACAGGCGCTTGCGCGCCGCTTCGATCTCTTCCGCGTGGTCCGGCTGAGCCTTTGAAAGTTTGGCGGCCCGGGTCGCGATTCCGAGGCGTTCGAGCCATTCGCCCTGGGTGACAAGATCGGTCACGGCAGCACCAAACTCGCGCGCCGCCTTCGCCACAGCTTCGAAGTCGACATGCGCAGTCAGGTCCTGCTCGCCAGGTCTGTCGAGCAGCGGCGCGAACTTGTGGCCGCGGACAGCCTGAAGCGTTTCGCCCGCCGCGCTTCTCGCGTGGCCATAGTCGACGATCAGCGCGACGCCGCCACGCGCGACGAGCCGTTTTGCAATCTGCGAGGCGACCGCGTCGCGCGCTGGAGAAACCTCGATGATTTCGCCGTCCCGATCGAGCGCCAGCCCGGCGCCGACCATGACAATTCGGCGCTCGATGCCTTCGACGAACTGCCGCACCGGGAGCGCGTCGAGGAACTCATTGGCGACGACCATCAGCGGCCCTTCCGGAATCGTCGACAGATCGTCGTGCCAGTTCGCCTGCGGCACTGCTGATGCCTGGGCGGCGCGAAGCATCGGGCTGGTTTCGACGAAGTCGAACGGCGGCTCCATTCCGGCATTCCGCATCGCCCGCAGAGCGTCCGCGGCGAGAGTCCCGCGGCCCGGGCCAAGCTCGACGTAGCGCGCGTCCGCCGGCTTGCCCGCCCGAACCCAGCAGTCGGCGAGGCAGGCGCCGACCAACTCGCCGAACATCTGGCTGATCTCCGGGGCGGTGGTGAAGTCGCCGCCCGCCCCAAGCGGGTCGCGGGTCGCGTAATAATAAGCGTTGCAGGCTTCCATGTACGCTTCGACGGTAAGGGGACCTTCGGCACGAATACGGTCCCGGAGCGCGCGCTCCAGCGGGGTCAAGAGACGCTCGCGGACCCGAGTGTCGGCTCGACGCGCACCCGCCGGCTTTTCGCTGTCCACATCAGCCAGGCGCCGCCGACGATCAGCGGAATCGACAGCCACTGGCCCATGTGCAGCCCGGTCGCCCGGGCGAACTCGACCAGCTGCGAGTCGGGTTCGCGAACGAACTCCACGGCGAAGCGGAACAGGCCGTAAAACAGGCCGAACGCGCCGACCAGCTTGCCCGGCTGGTAGCGCGCCTCGGTCTTCCAGAACATCCACCACAGGATCGCGAACAGGACCGCACCCTCGAGGATCGCCTCGTAGAGTTGGGTCGGATGGCGGGGCGGTCCGAGGAATGGCCGGCCCGCCATGAATTCGGGAAAGCGGACCGCCCACGGAACATTGGTCGGCGCGCCCCACAGCTCTGCGTTCACGAAATTGGCGAGCCGGCCGAAGAACAGGCCGATCGGCGCGACGCAGGCGACATAATCG
This sequence comes from uncultured Sphingomonas sp., assembly GCA_946886845.1. The sequence continues at coordinate 2,482 of CAMPJH010000023.1, forward strand.
TGGATCCTCAGCGCCGGCAGCTTCTGCTTCCACGAGAGGTACAAAATCCCCGCCACAGTGCCGAGCAGGCCGCCGTGGAACGACATGCCGCCGTCCCACAGCTTCAATATGTCGAGCGGGTTCGCCAGGTAGAAGCCCGGATTGTAGAACAGCACATAGCCGAGCCGGCCGCCGAGGATCACTCCGACCGCCGCATAAAACACCAGGTCGTCGGCGTGGCGGCGGGCCATCGGCGCGCCGGGCTGCTTCAGCAGCTTCAGCATGTACCAATAGCCGATGAAAATCCCGGCGAGGTAGGCCAGGCTGTACCAGCGCAGCTCGAAGAAGCCGAGGTCGAGCGCGATCGGCGACAGGCCGAGGTCGGACCATGCGATTGCGTTCGAGGAACTCTCTGCGGGCGGCAAGGCTTTTCCTTTTCGGTCCGCGCCTCATAAGGTGCGAGGCGTCAAAGGCAATCGGAGCGGGCAACGCATGGCAAGCGATCTCGATCGCAAATTCGACGAGACGCTTGCGCAGGTTACCGGCCCCGGTGGCCGATTGGTGATCGAAAGGGACGAGCAGGGCAGGGCGATCGTCGCCAATTTCCCGGCGACGCTGCCAAGCCTGCTGCGAACCTTCTGCGCGCTTTATGCCGCTACCGAAGCCCTGGTCGCCGGCGACGAGCGGTTCACCTTTGCCGAGCTCGACCTGTGGTCGGAGCGGCTGGCGCGGGCGCTGGCGGCGCGCGGCATCGGCAAGGGCGACCGGGTCGCGATCGCCATTCGGAACAGCCCGAGCTGGATCGTGGCCTATATGGCGACTCTCAAGGCGGGAGCGGTCGCGACTCTCCTCAACGGCTGGTGGCAGGCGCCGGAGATGGCCCATGCGCTGGAGCTGACCGAGCCGGCACTGGTCATCGCCGACCTCCCTCGGGCGGAGCGCATCAAAGCGGCCGGCGAGGGACTGGCGATCGTCGCGCTCGAGGTCGAGCGGCCGATTGCCGAGGCGCTGGCGCCGCTGCTCGATGCGGGCGAAGCCGACCTTCCGGAAATTGCGCCAGATGACGAGGCGACGATCCTGTTCACCTCCGGTTCGACCGGCGAGGCGCGGGGCGCGCTGTCGACGCACCGCGCCGTGACCACCGGCGTCTATGCCTATGCGACCGGGCTGATCGTGCTGAAGGCGATCCTCGAGGGTGAAGGCCGGCCGCCGCCGCCGCCGCGGACCCTGCTAAGCGTCCCGCTGTTCCACGTCACCGGCGAAGTGCCGGTGCTGCTCAACAGCTTCGTAGTCGGACGCGGGATGGTGCTGATGCCCAAGTGGGATCCCGGCGAGGCGCTGCGCCTGATCGAGAAAGAGGAGGTAACCTATTTCGTCGGCGTCCCGACGATGAGCCTTGAGCTGATGACCCATCCGGAGCGCGACAAGTTCGACCTGTCGTCGCTGACCGACATCGCCGCCGGCGGCGCTCCACGCCCGGTCAGCCATGTCGAACGATTGCGCGAGAGCTTCCCGACCGCCAAGCCGGCGCTCGGCTACGGCCTCACTGAAACCAACGCTGTCGGCTGCATCAACTTCTGGTCCAATTATGCCGACAAGCCGGGCTCGACCGGGCGGGCGCAAAAGCCGTTCGTCGAGATCGGGATATTCGGCGAGGACGACCGTCACCTGCCGGCCGGCGAGCGCGGCGAAATCGGCGTCCGCTCTGCCGCCAACATCAAATGCTATTGGCGGGACCCGCGCTCGACCGCAGATGCCCTCACCGCCGACGGCTACATGCGCACCGGCGACGTCGGTTATCTCGACGAGGACGGCTATCTATTCATCGTCGACCGCAAGAAGGACATCATCATCCGCGGCGGCGAGAACATCTCCGCGGCCGAGGTCGAAGCCGCCTGCTACGCCTGTCCAGACGTGGTTGAGGCCTCGGTGTTCGCGGTCGCCGACGAGCGGCTCGGCGAGGTTCCGGTCGCGGTGATCCACGCCCCTGGAGGCCTCGACGAGGCGGCGCTCCGCGCTTTCCTCGAAGGCCGACTGGCGGCGTTCAAGGTCCCCGCGCGGTTCATTTTCCTGGCGGAACCGTTGCCGCGTCTGGGCACCGGCAAGATCGACCGGGTCGCGCTGAAGGCCGCTTACGCGCGCTGACCATGGCCGATCATCCGCATAGCAAGCATGGCCTCGTCGGCGTTCTGCTGATCAACCTCGGCACACCCGACGCGCCCGAAGCGGGAGCGGTGCGCCGCTATCTGGCCGAGTTCCTGACCGACCCGCGGGTGATCGAGATCCCGGCTTGGCTGTGGCGGCCGATCCTTCACGGCGTCGTGCTTCGCCTGAGGCCGCGCAAGTCGGCGCATGCCTACCGCCAAATATGGACCAACGAAGGATCGCCGCTCGCGGCCATCACCAGGCGCCAGACCGACGCGCTTCGCGAGCGCCTGGGCGAGGGAGTCGTGGTCGAGTTTGCGATGCGCTACGGGCGACCGGGCATTGGCGCCGCCGTCGCACGGATGGTTGCGGCCGGATGCGACCGGATCCTCGCGGCGCCGCTCTATCCGCAATATTGCGCGGCGACGACGGCCAGCGCCCAGGATGCTTTTTTCGCGGCGCTAGCCGGGCTGCGACGGCAGCCCGCAATTCGCACGCTACCGGCTTATTATAACGATCCACTCTACATCGACGCGTTGACGACCAGCATCGAGCGGCAATTGCTAGCGCTCGACTTCGCGCCACAGCGCCTGCTGCTGAGCTTCCACGGAATGCCGCAGCGCACGCTCGAGCTCGGTGATCCGTATCACGACCAGTGCCAGGCAACGGCGCGGCTGCTCGGCGACAAGCTAGCGATCGCGACCGACGTCGCATTCCAGTCGCGCTTCGGCCGGGCGAAGTGGCTGCAACCGGCGACCGACGCGACGCTCGCCGCGTATCCGGGCCAAGGCGTCACCCGGATCGCCATCGCCGCGCCCGGCTTTTCCGCCGACTGCGTCGAGACGCTCGAAGAGCTCGAGATTCGCGGCCGCGACACGTTCGTCGCCGCCGGCGGGGAGTCCTTCGCCCGCCTCGATTGCCTGAACGATTCAGCTGAAGGCATGCACATGCTGGAAGGCCTCGTCCGGCGTGAGCTTGCAGGCTGGCTTCCGCCCGAATAAGCGGCGCGAAACCAAGGAACAGGAGAAGAGCAATGGCCCGAGTGGCGATCGTCACTGGCGGAACGCGCGGCATCGGCGAGGCGATCAGCATCGTCCTTCGCGACATGGGCCTCGACGTCGCCGCCACCTACGCTGGCAATGACGAGCGGGCCAAGGCGTTCACCGACCGCACCCGGATCGGTGCCTACAAGTGGGACGTGGCCGATTTCGAAGCCTGCCAGAAGGGCGTCGCCCAGGTCGAGGACGACCTCGGCCCGGTCGACGTGCTAGTCAACAATGCGGGAATCACCCGCGACGCGACGATGAAGCGCATGGACCACGCCAAGTGGCAGGACGTCATCGACACCAATCTCGGCGGCTGCTTCAACATGGCCAAGGCGGTGTTCGAAGGGATGACCAGCCGCGGCTACGGCCGGATCGTCAACATCGGCTCGATCAACGGCCAGGCGGGCCAGTACGGCCAGGTCAATTACGCCGCCGCCAAATCGGGGATTCACGGCTTCACCAAGGCACTGGCGCAGGAGGGCGCGCGGTTCGGGGTGACGGTCAACGCCGTCGCGCCCGGTTACATCGACACCGACATGGTCGCAGCGGTGCCCGAGGACGTGCTTGCCAAGATCGTCGCCCGGGTCCCGGTCGGCCGCCTCGGCCGCGCCGACGAGATCGCCCGCGGAGTCGCCTTCCTGTGCGACGAGAATGCCGGCTTCGTCACCGGCTCGACGCTGTCGATCAACGGCGGCCAGCATATGTATTGATGGCGGCGCGGCGCTGTCGGCACCGGCGACGCTAGTCGAGATAGATGCCCACCACCTTCCAGTCCGAGCCTTCCCGGGCGAGGCTGACGGTTTCGATGACGTCGGCCTTGTTGGCAAAGCTGGTGCGGAATTTGACGACCTCGACCCCGGCCGGCGGCGCGGGCACGCTTTCCTGGCTCAGCGCTGTCCGGGAAACGACCGCGCCCAGCGGCACCCGGACCTGTTCGGAAACCTCCGCCCATTTCTCGGCCGTATTGGCTTCGCGGAACGATGTTGCGGTGCCCAGCCAACTGTCTTTCCAGCGACCCTGGTCGCCGAGCACCAGCCACGCGCGTGCCGAGCGGACGACCTCCGATTCGCCAACTGTGACCGGAGCAATTGTTTCGACGGACGCTGCGTTGGTTGCTGCGGACGGTGCCGTCCCATCCGAAATCAGGGACAATGCCAGCGCCCCAAGAAGAATCGACATGAGTAATACTCCTGCGATGAGCCCGATCGGGAATCGCGTTCGCGCCCGATCGGCACCCGGTACCGCAGCCTGTCCCATATTTGCCGATGACCCGGCTTCCCCGATTTGCTTGTCCACATGATTTTGGGGGCCGTCGCCCTCGGTATCGAGCAACAGTCGCGCCGCTTCGCGGCTGCTGGAAACTTCTAGCTTGCGGCGCGCGTCGCGAAGCCGTTCATTCACCGTGTGCACCGACAGGTCGAGATGCCGGGCAATCGATTTCGCATCGTGCCCGCGCACGATGAGCCGAAGGGTCTGCTTCTCCTTTTCGGTCAGCGTTTGAAATCGTGCCGACATTGCCTCGTCTGCGCTCACGCGTTCACTTGGGACGGCCTAAGTAGCAGCGCCATGCGTCGCTACCCCCAAAAAATCGTCTCGCCCGTCGGCGACGGCGGGCGGCACCGTCGCGATCGCGGATTGCTTCGCTGGGCTCGCAATGACAGTCAGGCGGCATGACCCCGTTCGGCCCGCCGGTGAAAAGGTCGGTGACGATCGCCGGCCATGAGACCTCGATCGCGCTCGAGCCATTGTTCTGGCAAGCGCTGGCGGATGCCGCGGCCGAGGAAATGCTACCGCTGAACGCGTTGATTGCCCGGATCGATGCCGAACGGCTCGAGCAGTTGCCGCCGGCGAACCTGGCGTCAGCGATCCGCCAGTGGCTGTTCGCTCGATCGCTTGGCGGCTGACAGGACGGCTTCGGCGAACATGGCCGCGGAATCGGGCGCCTGGGCCATGAAGAAAGCCGGCTCGATCAGCTCCAGCTCCATGACCTGGAGCGACCCGCAATTGCCGACAACGAGGTCAACGCGCGCATAGAGTGCCGGAGCGGGAGCGGCCGCCAACGCGGCGAGCGCGATCTGTTCGGCGCCCTCCGGCGGATCGCACAGAGCGATGATCCCGCCATGTTCGGGCTGCACCCGGAACTCGCCAGCGGCGGGCAATTTGCTGACGGAGTGGCTCAAGCGACCGTCGAAGAAGATCAACGACCATTCGCCCTGGTCGACGATTGCCGGCAGCCAGGGCTGGACCATCATCCTGCAGCCGCGAACCGAATCCGGAATCGGATCGTCAGGCCCGAGCCTGAAAGTCCGGTAAGCGCTGGCCGAAACCGGCGGCTTCACCACCAGATCGGCGCACTGGAAATGCTCGCGCGTTCGATCGAGCTCGGCTTCGTCGAGCCGTTCGACGACTTCGGTCGGAACCGTCGGGACATCCGTCTCGCAAAGCTCGGCGAGATAGGCCTTGTCGCTGTTCCAGCGGAGCAGCGGAACCGGGTTCTGAATGGGAGCGCCGTCGGCTTCAAGCCGATCGAGCAGGCTCAGCCAGCGATCGAAATGCTGATGATATCCCCAGGCGACGAGCGGCATCACAAGGTCGAAGCCCGCCGCGTCGAAGGGATCGTCCCAGCGCAATGGCGACACCTCGGCGCCGGCGGCTGACAGCGCCCCGGCCTCGACGTCGTAAGCCCAGCGCCACTCGGCCGAATAATCGGCGCGCGGAATCAGGATTGCGATCCGCATCTATCGCGCGAGCAGGATCCGTGCCTGGCTCGCAACCTGGGCGAGCATAGACGCGCTGACCGCGCCTTCGTTGCGAGCGCGTCCGATCAGCTCGCGGAACTGCCGGATGCGTGGTTCGTGCCTCTTCACCCACCTGTCGACCGTCGCTTCGGGATTATCGCCGCTGGCGCGCGCCAGGAAATCGATCCGAAGCTGCTCGAAATCGCGGGCAAGCCCGGCGGTCAGCAGACGCTCCCACTGATCGGTCGGAGTGAAGCGGGCAATCTGCTGCTGCGCCCAGTCGAGACCGAGAACCTCTCCGAGGCGCGTGTAGGCCTTGGTCAACGCGAGCTCGTCGAGCCGCTCGCGAGCCGCCAGCGCCGCCAGCCCGAAGACGCCGTCGAGCTCGTAAAGCCGGACCAGTCCGCGAACGATCTCCTCGCTCGCGCCGAGGGCGATCAGGTGATCGCGGCGAGCGGCGGCTTCGTTGCGGACCTCGGCGCGGATCAGCTTGGTCGCCGCCGCGGCGATCTTTCGCACGCCCGGCTCCAGCAGCCTGCACAGCTTGCCGACGTTCATCTCGCCGCCGCTTGACCGAAGGATGTCCGACAAATGCGAATGGACGCTTCGGCCGGCGATCGCGAACAATTCGATGCGGACGTTCTCGGGGAGGTCGGAGCGCTCCATCTCGACCCACAATTTATCTAGGTCGAGCAGCCGCTCGGCGACCAGGAAGGCGAGGATCACCTGACCCAGCGACGCGCCTTCTTCCTCGGTCATGTCGAACGCTGCGACCGGGCCAAGCCGATTGACCAGCCGGTTGGCGACCCGGGTGGCGATAATTTCGTTGCGCAGGCGGTGAGCGCGGATCGATTCGGCGTGGGCGGCGCGCATAGCCTTGGGGAAGGCAGCGAACAGTTCCGGCTCGAGGATCTTCTCCTTCGCCAGCTCGAGCGGCTCGGCCGCTGACTGAAGCGCGATCTTCGACATCGACATAACGACCGCCAGCTCCGGCCGGGTCAGGCCCTGGTGCTCCTGGGCCCGGCGAAGCAGGTCCTCGCTCGTGCCGAGCCCCTCCACCTTGCGGTCGAGGCGCCCGCGCGATTCGAGCAACTCGATGGTCCGGACATGGCCGGGAAGCGCCCGGGCACCGCCACTCTCTGCGATCGACAGTGCCAGCGTCTGCAGCCGATTGTCCTCCAGCACCATCTCGGCGACGTCGTCGGTCATCTTGGCCAGCAAAGCGTTGCGCTTCGCCAGGCTGAGCTTGCCGTCCTGCATTTCGCGGTTGAGCGGGATCTTGATGTTCACTTCCTTATCGGAGCAGTCGACGCCGGCGCTGTTGTCGATGAAGTCGGTGTTGATGCGCCCGCCGCTCTCGGCGAACTCGATCCGGCCGAACTGCGTGATCCCGAGGTTCGCACCTTCGCCGATGACTCGAGTCTGGAGGTCGATGGCATCGGCGCGGATCGAATCGTTGGCCGGGTCGCCGACCTCCGAATTCAACTGGCTCGAGGCTTTCACGTAGGTGCCGATCCCGCCGAACCACAGCAGGTCGACCGGAGCCTTGAGGATCGCGTTCATCAAAGCCGCCGGATCGAGCGTCGCGGCATCGATCCCAAGCGCGGCGCGCGCTTCCCTCGACAGCTTGATGCTCTTCTGGCTGCGCGGGAAGACATCACCGCCCGGCGAAAGCTTCGAGCGGTCGTAATCGTCCCAGCTCGAACGCGGCAGGTCGAACAGGCGCTTGCGCTCCGCCCAGCTGACGGCTGGATCGGGATTGGGATCGATGAAGATGTGCCGGTGGTCGAATGCTGCGACCAGCCGAAGCGTCTTCGACAGCAACATGCCGTTGCCGAACACGTCGCCGGACATGTCGCCGACGCCGGCGACGGTAATCGGGTCGGACTGCACGTCGATGCCCATTTCGAGGAAGTGACGCTGCACCGAAATCCAGGCGCCGCGCGCGGTGATCCCCATCGCCTTGTGATCATAGCCATTGGAGCCGCCGCTGGCGAAGGCGTCGCCGAGCCAGAATCCGCGCTCGAGAGCGATGCCGTTGGCGATGTCGGAAAACCTCGCAGTGCCCTTGTCGGCGGCAACCACGAAATAGGGGTCGTCGCCGCCGCGGACGAAAACGCCCTCCGGGTGGACGACCCGGTTGTCGACAATATTGTCGGTGATCGAAAGGAGCGCCCGGATGAAGATGCAATAGCTGGCCGTGCCCTCAGCCAGCCACGCGTCGCGGTCGCCCGGCGGAGGCAGCATTTTCGGATAAAAGCCGCCCTTGGCACCAGTTGGCACGATCACCGAATTCTTGACCACTTGCGCCTTCATCAGGCCAAGGATCTCGGTCCGGAAATCGTCGCGGCGGTCGGACCAGCGAATCCCGCCGCGGGCAACCGGCCCGGCGCGCAGGTGGATGCCCTCGACCCGTGGCGAATAGACCCAGATTTCACGCCATGGAATTGGCGCCGGAAGGCCGGGCACCATGCTGGAATCGAACTTGAAGGCAAGCGCTTCGCTGGCCGCGGCGGAGAATGCATTGGTCCTGACAATCGCCTCGATCAGGGCGCGCATGCGTTTGAGGATCCGGTCGTCGTCGATCGAGCGGACTCGCGACAAAGCAGCATCGAAGGCCTCGCGGCAGCGATTGATCTCCGCCTCGCGATTGCGCCGTGCAGGCTCGTGCGCGGCACGGAACAAGCCGATCAGCGCTCGTGTTGCGTCGGGTGCCCGGCGCAGCGCCTCGGCGATTGTGAGCAGGCCGAATGCGCTTCCGGTCTGGCGAAGGTAGCGGAACCAGGCCCGAATCCACACCACCGACATTGGCTCGATGCCGGCGAACAGCACCAGCTGGTTGAATTCGTCGTCCTCGGCGTCGCCGGTGAGGACCGACGCGATTGCCTTTTCGATCGTTTGCGCGCGCTCGAGGATCGGCTCGGCGTTGTCGACGCCCGGCAGTTCGAGGCGAAAGTCATGGATATAACCTAGTTCTCCGCCGCCGAGCGCGGTGGGGATTTCCTCGAGCACCCGGAAGCCGAAATTCTCCAGCACCGGAACCGCTTCGGAAAGCGGGATCAGGCCGCCGCGCCGATAGGTCTTGAGCTGAAGCTCGTGCCGCCCGTGCGCGGAGTGGCAAAGCCGAACGCCGCGTTCGTGATCGCTGGCTAGATCGGCGAGGCGAAGGATGTCGGCGGCGGCCTGGTCGGGGCTCGTCCGCGACCGATAGCCCTCCGGGAATGCCGGAACGTAGCTCAGCGCCAGGCGCGTCGCCCGCGAAGCGCCGGCAACCCTGATCAGCTCGGCCTCGACCCCCGGCGCCCAGCCGCGCACCATTTCCTCGAGCGCCGCGTCGAGCGCCTCGGCGTCGGGCAGCTCGATTGACGGATCGATCGGGAAAGTGAAGCGGATCAGCGCCAGCTCGCCTTCGCCGAGCTCGATCGACCAACTGCTGATCGGCGCTTCCAGCTCGGCTTCGAGCATCATCGCGATCGCCTTGCGGCGGGCGGTGCTGAGTTCGTCGCGAGGCAGCCAGACGAACGCATAGAGATGGCGGCGAAGCGCGCCAGGGAGCAGCAGGAGCTTCGGCCGCGGCCGGTCGGCGAGGCTCATCGCCGCCATTGCCGCGGTCCGCACTTCCTCCTCGTCAAACGAAATCAGCAGGTCGTGGGGCAACGTCGAGACGACGTGGGCGAGCGCCTTGCCGGCGTGGCTCGACGGCGCGAAGCCGAGCTCCTTGTCGAGCTTCGCCAACCGCTCGCGGAGCACCGGCACGTGCTGGGCCGAGGTGCGCAACGCCTCGCTCGTCCACAATCCGGTGTGGACCGAGAGAGACCCGTCGGGCTGTCGGACCATGACGACGTCGAGAGGTGCGCGGCGGTGCACGGGCGAGATTCGGTCGGCCTTGAGGATGAGTACGGTGCGCCGTTCGTCGGCGAGATGGGCAACCGCCGCCTCGCCTGCGTCCTGGTCCCACAGCGCGGTTTCGTTGCGGAGGATTCCGAGCGCGTCACGAAGCTTGCCGCCGGCATCGGCATAGGCATGGCCGAGCAAGGTGAAATTGTTGTCGGCGAGGAAGCGCAGGAGTGCGGCGCTTTCGCTGTCGCGGTCGTGGAGCGAGTCGGCGTCCGCCTTCATCCGGCCGAGCATCGCCCGCCAGTCGGTGACCGCGGCGCGAACGTCGGCGAGGACTCGCTTGAGCTGGCGGACAATCTCGTTGCGGCCGCGCGCATCGGCGCGGTCGAGCTCCATGTAGATGATCGATTCCGGCTCGCCTTCGCCGATTTTCTCTATCCGCCCGCGCTGGTCGCGGCTGATGTTGACTATCGGATGGAGCAGGCGATGGACGGCAAGGTCCCGCGCGGCGACCGCTCCGGCGACGCTGTCGACCAGAAACGGCATGTCCTCATTGATCGCCACCAGCCGCATCCGCCGCCGGCCGGCTTCGCCGCCGGTCGATTCAATGCGGATCGCGGTGGTCCGCTCGGGCCGCACCGCGGCGACCGACGCGATGAACTCGGCGGCTTCGCGCTGTTGCTTGCGGTCGAAACCCTCGAGCTCGCCCGGAAGAGCGTGGGCGGTAAGGGCAGCGCGAATGGAATCGACCAGCGTCTTGGGCAGGCGCGGCTGGACGGTCATGCGGGTGATTGCTCCGACGCTGGTCGCTGTGGCGGCGGCCTATAGACCCCGCGTCACGGCGGCGACAAGGACGAAACTTGTTTTTGGCCGCTTATGCCGCGGATCGGCGAATTGCGCGCTCGACCAGCGCCGGATCGCCGACCACGGCGACCACTTCATGGCCGCCGCTGTCCGATCGTCGGGTCAGGACGAGCGCGAATTCGTCGTCGGCCGGAAGCTCGTCGAGCGACAGCGGCCGGGCGCTGCGAAGCCGCTCGCGCGCCTTTTCGGTCTTGGTATCCGGCTTCGGCTCGGGTCGTCGCGCCTGGCGCTCGGCGGCCACCAGCGACTTGAGGCCGCCCGCATGGCCATCGATCAAGGCGAGGAACCCGCCTGCCTCGACAGTCATGCGTTCGGCATAGGACAGGGCCGCGGCATATTCGGTGAGCCGCGACTTGTCGTGATCGATCCCGAAGACGAGCTTGACGATCGGAGTCATTGGCGCGCGGGCCTGAGCCTTGACGCCCGATTCCTCAAGCAGCTCGGCATAGGCCTCGGGCTCGTGCTTGATTGCAAGCGCGAAATCATAGGCCGAAGCGAGGGCCCGATAGAGCGCGTCGCGGCTGCGGCTCTCCGCCGCTTTGACCGCCTCGGCGCTCTCGCGCGCCGCCCACAGGCGATCGGCAAGACCGGCATCCTCGTCGAGATCGAGGTCCGGCAGCGCGATTTCCGCAAGCGGCTCTTCGGTCGGCATTCCAGGCTCGGCGGCGACGGCGTCGGTCAGCTCGAGCGGCTCTTCCTCTTCCGCGATCGGGAACGGCTGTGGCAGGGCCGGGGCGTCGATGGCATCGGCCGCCACCGTCTTCCAGTTGATCACCCCGTAGATGAAATCGATCGTGTCGCCGTCCGACGAGAAGGGCATCAGGATTCCGCGGTAGCAGAGGTTGTCGCCGCGCTGATTGACGAACTCGGCTTCGAAGCCGACCGGCGCCCGGTTGGCGATGATCTGCATGTAATGGTCGGTGAGCCGCGACAGCAGGGATCGGCTGGGAACGTCGGCGATCGTCCGCACTTCGTCGTCGAGATCGCATTCGGCGCGGATCGCGACACCGATATACGGCGTTGCCGGATCATCGCGTCCGGAGGTGAAATCGAGAAGCACGCTGTGCGGCGCAAAGTCGACCAGGTCGCCAGGCTCGAGATCCTCGATCGACGGATAGTCGCGGCCGTCGAGCAGCGAGACCCAGTAGTTGTAGGCGCGAACGTGCATCCGGCGCTCGTCGCTGCCGATCGCGGCGACGGTCGGCTCGTCCGGGCCGGCAACTTCGCTCGCAGGCTCGAAATCGCTCGGAAAGTCGCGATAGCTGTCCATCGAAAACAGGCCCCGTTACTCCACTCTGGACGAGAAATGGCCTAGCGTGGTTACGAAAGTGTTAAGCATATTGATTCACAGACCGATTTTCGGCCCTGCTTGCCCGTCGGTCGGGGCGCTGATAGGGGGCCGCTTCTTCCGCTACGGAAAGCCGCTTTAGCTCAGCTGGTAGAGCACATCATTCGTAATGATGGGGTCGCGTGTTCGAGTCACGCAAGCGG
>CAMPJH010000024.1 GCA_946886845.1 uncultured Sphingomonas sp.
GCGCTCTCGCTGATCGACTGCAGCAGGATCCGGCGGCGCTCCGGATGGAGGTGCGGAAGCGCCGCTGCCGAGCAGAAGGCCGCCGGCAGCCAGGGCCGCGCCGACGCTCCGATCAACCGCTCATAGAGGAAGCGATAGGCGGCGAAATTGGGCAGTCGGTCCTGGCCGAGATCGAACGCCGAAAGCGTGATCAGCATGCCGATGAACGGCTCGATCATGTCGAGTCCGCTGTCGTCGGGGACCTGCATCCTGAGGTGGTCGAGCTGCTTGTAGAGCCGGGCCTGGGCGCGGATCGAGGCGGCTTCGCCTTCGTCGCGGGCCCAGCATTCCATCGGGTCGCGGCGGCCGTAGGCGACATCCAGCGAACGGCGGATGTAGCGCTGCGTGGCCTTTGAAAAGCCCGCGAACTCTTTCATTTCCGAGATCAGCAACGCGCCGTTTGCCGGCTGGCTGGTCCTCGTGATCATGATCCCGACTCCTTTTGCCCAAGCGGGATCATGCGGTTGATATGGTTTCGTATTGCTTAACCACGTATCCCACCCCCGTTCAGCATTGAATCAGAGCGGTAACCGGTTCGCAATGTTAATATTTCACGGCTCGTCGCAGGCGGGTGCCTGTGTTGATTATCTGCAACGCAATTGAAACGGAGCCGTCACGTTTATTTCGAGTCGTCTTCCTCGAATCCCGACGAAGGAACGGGCTCATTGGCCTCGGGCTGGACCGCTGCCGAAGGGTCGGATGCATCCATGGATTCGTCGCTTCCGACGTCGACCTTGGCATCCTGATCGGTGGGATTTCGGCGCAATTTCTCCTCGAGCTCGGACTCCGGATTGCGCTGCTGGACGACCGGCGGCGGCCGCTTTTCCTTGTCTTTCCTGTCGCTGGCTTCGGTCAATGCCTCGGCTCCATCTGGTGTTGCCAGCAAAACGGCTGGACCGGATTGCGCGTTCCCCTAAGTGCCCGCTTTCGACCGGCGGCTGAGCCCCTTCTGCGAACACGCGGCTTCGACAATAGGCGCTCCGGCCCGTCAAGAGTAGAACCGCGACCATGAAACCGCTCCAGCACCCGCTGCGCGACAAGGTCTTCGGCGACTGGCCGCTGGCGATGAAGTCGATTCTCGGCTTCTGGCTTTTCTATGCCTTGACGGTCGTCGCTCGAGCATTGCTCGGCCGCGATCCGGTGACGGTGCTCGAGAACCGGGCCCTGACGGTCGCCGTCGGGATCGTCCTGACCTTCGGGATCTATGCGACGTTGGCACTGTTCACCCGAAGGTCGACCCTTCGGCGCCGGGCAATCGTCGCGGCCGCCGCTTCGGTTCTTGCCGCCTCGGCAATGGCGGCAATCCTGATGGCCGCCGACAAATACCAGGACAAGCCGCAAGAGCAGATTCGCTTCGTGTCGGCGGAAGGTCATCGGATCACCGAGCTCGGCAATTCCACCGTGATCGAACGCGATAACGCGCCGCCGATCACCATCACCTGGCCAAGGGTCGGCGCGCTCGACCCCTATCTCCAGTTCCGGATCGCCGCCGACACGATGGTGATCTGGCTGTTCTTCTTCATGGCGTGGAGCGCTTTCTACCTGGCGAGCCAGGCCCAGGCGCAGGTGCTGACGGCGCAGCGTCGGGCGGCTGAGGCCGAGAGTGCCGCCCAGGCTTCGCAGCTCCGCGCGCTTCGCTACCAGCTCAACCCGCACTTCCTGTTCAACACGCTGAACTCGCTGTCGTCGCTGGTGATGACCGGGCGGTCCGACCGGGCCGAGGCGATGCTTATGGCGCTCTCGACCTTCTTCCGAAGCAGCCTGTCGCTGGATCCGGCCGCCGATATCAGCCTGGCCCAGGAGATCGACCTGCAACGGCTCTACCTGGAGATCGAGAAGACTCGCTTTCCGGACCGTCTCCAGGTCGAGATCGACGTCCCTGATCAGCTGCAGTCGGCGCAGTTGCCGGCGCTCATCCTCCAGCCGATCGTCGAGAACGCAATCAAATATGGCGTGTCGAAGACTCGCCACAAGGTGCTGATCCGGATCCGCGGTGAAGCGCTCGCCGACGGCCGAATGGCGCTGACCATCAGCAACCAACTGGTAAACGGCAAGAAGAACGAGCTTCCGGCGGCGACCCACGAGGGGACCGGCCTTGGGCTGGCGAATGTCGTTCAACGGCTCGAAACCCGTTTTGGAAGCAAGGCCGAATGCCGGTTCGGGCCGATGCCCGGCGGCGGCTACAAAGTCACCTTGACGATGCCGGTGCAGGCGAATGGCTGAGGCGAACCCGCTGCGAGTCCTGATCGCCGACGACGAACCGCTTGCGGCGGAGCGGCTGCAACTGCTTCTCGCCCGCTCCAACGGCGCCAGCCTGGTCGGCACCGCAAGCGACGGCGAATCCGCGATCAGCATGGCCGAAGCGCTGTCGCCGGACCTGCTGCTGCTCGACATCGCCATGCCGGGCCTCGACGGAATCGACGTTGCTCGGGCACTGACCAACCAGACCCCGAGCCCGGCAGTCGTCTTCGTTACCGCGTTCGACCAGTTCGCCGTCGCCGCCTTCGAGGTCGCGGCGGTCGACTATCTGATGAAGCCGGTCGACCCGGCGCGGCTGCAGCGCGCGCTCGATCGCGCCCGCGACTATCTCGAAACCCACCGCGCCCCGGGCGAAGCCGCCGAGCCGTCGGAATGGATCGAGGAATTCTGGGCGTCGGACCTGAGCGGGCTGGTCCGGATCGCCGCGCGCGACATCGACCGGGTGTCGGCCGAGCGCGATTATATGCGGCTTCACGTCGGCCGCCGAAGCTGGCTGATCCACCATTCGATGACCGCGCTCGAGGAAGGGCTGGACCCGGCGCTGTTCGTCCGCCTCCACCGCTCGGCGATCGTCCGCAAGGATTTCATCGCCGGCTTCAGCCGCAACCCGTCGGGCCGCTGGATCGCCCGCCTCGGCGACGGCACCGAGCAACCGGTGGGCCGGCTCTATTCCGATCGGGTACGGGCGATCGCCGGCCGCTGATCGCCGTTCTGGCGGTCGACGGCGGCGGTGACCGCGACATCCATCGTTACGTTGCCGAGCGTGCGAAAGATGTCCGGCACCATTTCGACCGCGACCAGCAGCGCCAGCGGAGCGATCGGGACTCCCAGCGCAATTGCGATCGGGGCGATCGAGCTGATGAAGCTGATCTCGCCGGGCAGGCTGATCGCGGCGTAGCTCATCACCGCGCCAACCGCGACCGCCGCGACCATCTGGCCCAGCGTCGGCTCGTAACCCATCCAGTGCGCGACATAGAAAGCGACGGCGACATTCATCGCCGGGCCGGTCGCCCGGAACAAGGCAACGGCGATCGGCAGGGACACATCGGCGACCTCGTCGCGAACCCCCATCACTCGGGCCGAAGCCAGCATCGCCGGCAGCGAAGCGAGCGACGAGCGGGTCGAAACCGCGACGCTCTGCGGAGCGAACATCGCCCGGACGAAGCGGCCCGTCGGCACCCGGCCGGCGGCAATCGCGATCGGATAAGCGGCTATCGTGACCGCTATCCCGACGATCGAGATGAGCACGATATAGTGGACCAGGCCGGCGAAAGCCGCGCTTCCCGCCGCCGCTCCAACCGTGAACGCCAACGCCAGCACCCCCAGCGGGGCAAGCCACAGAATCCAGCCGATGATCAGCAGGAAGGCGTCGGCAATGGCGTCGAACAAGCCGACCAGCGCCTTGCGCTTGGCCGCGCCAATCCTGGAAATGGCGAGCGCGAACAAGACCGTGAAAACGACCAGCGGCAGGATCTGGTCGTTGCTGGCCGCCGCGATCACGTTCGGCGGGACGATCGCCCGGAAGAAATCGACCACGCCCGGGACCGCGCCTTCGGGCGGCGCGCCCAGCCCGGCGGCGCCGGCGCGAAGCGCGTCGGACGCTCCTGCGGACAGCGGGAATGCCGCGGTCAGGGTTTCGATCGCGACCGCTCCGAAGATCGCCGAGGCTGTGCAGACGACGATGATCCATGCCACCGTTCGCCCCGCCACCCGCCCGGCCCGGGCGGCCACCGCGCCCTGGGCGATGCCGACCACCAGCAGGGCGACAACCAGCGGAATGACGGTCATCTTCAGCGCATCGAGCCATAGTCCGCCGACGATGGCCGCCGCCTGCACCCACGGCGCGCGCGCCGGCTCGGCCAGCTCGCCGGCAAGCACCCCGAGCAAGAGCCCGAGCACGAGCGTGCCCAGCACAAGATAAGGACGGCCGCCGCTGACGGGTTCGGCCGCGACGTCCTCGGCTTTCTTGCTCATTCGAGATTTCCCCAGCTTTCCCGTCGAGGCTTATCGCGGCTCAAACCTCAGCGCCAGCGGATGCAAGATTGAGCAGCGGACGGCTCAAAATTTTTCTCGAAGCGCATCGCCTGCGTCGTTCGGGCGTTCTTCCGGCTAGCACACCCAGCAATGGAGACAAGCAATGGCAACCGATACCGAGGTCGGCATCCTCCAGACCCTTACGACTACCCTGATCGACAGCATCAACGGCTATGAGCACGCTGCCGAGAACAGCGAGAATTCGCGCTTCGAGCAGATTTTCCGGGAACGCGCCGACGAGCGCCGCGAGGTCGTCGAAGACCTGAAGGCGGCAATCCGCCGGCTCGGCGGCGACCCGCCCGAGGACGGCTCGTTCATGGGCAAGACCCATCAGGCTTGGCTCGACCTCAAGGCCGCGATCACCGGCCAGGACGACAAGGCGATCATCAACTCGGTCGAGGCCGGCGAGGACTATCTCAAAGAGAAGTTCGAAGCCGCGCTGAGCAGCAACGCGCTCAGCGGCGAAGCGCGCCAGGCGGTCGAGCGGGCCTATCAGTCGGTCCGCCAGGGCCATGACCAGATGAGCCAGCTGAAGCATGGGCTGGAAATAGAAAGCTGAGGCAGGCGGCATGCGGCTGCTCCTGTCGAGCAGCCGCTCATTTTAAGGGGATTCCTCTCCGGCCAAGGAGTAGCCCAAATGAAACCCCTGTTGTCCGTCGCAATCGCGGCGCTGGCGCTCGCCGTCCCGGCGACCGCGCAGAGGCCCGCTGCCGTCGTTCCGATTGCCCTCTATAGCTACGGCTACGCGCCAAGTCCGATCGTTCTCCGGGCCGGCGTGCCGGCAACGATGGTTTTCACCAACCGCTCCGGAAAAGGGCACAGCTTCAAAGCCCAGGCCTTTTTCGCCGCGGCACGGATTCAGAGTGGCGCCGTCCACGACGGCGAAATCCATTTGAAAGGCGGCCAGAGCATGTCCGTAACGCTAATTCCGGCGGGCGGGGCCTATCCGGTGCACTGCAGCCACTTCTTCCACGATCAGCTGGGCATGAGAACGACGCTTTACGTGCGCTAGTGCGAGCCCGTGCCGGTGTCGTTAAGCTGGCGGTCCTCGGCGGCGATGGTCATCGGCGATTGGGAGCGGTCGAGCTCCATCCAGTCGCGGGCAGGCAGGTCGTAGATCATGTCCATGACCTCGAACTCGAGTCCGCCCGGCTGGCTGGTGTTGCTGTTCCACAAGGCCACCACCCCGCTCTTTTTTTCGGGATCGAACAGGATCAGCGAGCGATAGCCGGCGACTCCGCCCCGGTGGCCGACGACGCGGTGGCCGGCATAGTCATAGCTTCGCCAGCCATAGCCGTACCAGGCGGTTCCGAGCCGCTCGAGGAACTTTCGCAGCCGCCCGCGCTCGCCCGGGGTTTTGACCAGCGGCGCGTGGATCGCCCGAAGCACGTTTGGTGAAACGACCCCCGGCATCTGGCCCATTTGCGCCAACATCCACAAACTAAGGTCCTTGATATTGCTGTTGATCCCGCCCGCCGCCGGCACCCGGTAATAATTGTCGTTGAGCTCGATTTCCTTGCGACCGGCATTGTGCGGCCGGGCCCAGCTGCGCGACTTCATCAGCCCTTCACGCGTGACGCTGGCGCTGGTCATCCCGATCGGGTCGAAGAGCTGCCGCTTCAGCGCCTGTCGATAGGGCGCGCCGGTTTTCCGCTCGACGATCTCTGACGCGGCGTCGTACGCGACATTGCCGTAGCTCCAGCAGGTCCCCGGCTGGCAGATCAGGTTGAGCTGGGCGAGCTGCATCCGCAGCAGCCCCGCGTCCTGCCCCTCTTCCAGCTTGTTGTCATAGGCGTTGCGATACAGGCCAAGGCGGTGGCTCAGGAGGTCGCCGACAGTCGCCCGCTGTTCGGCCCCGCCCGGAAGCCTGAGGGTCTTGCTGTAGTTCGCGACTGGCGCCGACAGGTCGACCTTCCCTTGCTCGGCGAGCTTGGCGACCATCGTCGCCGCCGCGCCCTTCGACACCGAAGCCCAGCGGAACACCGTCTCCGGAGTGACCGGCTCGCCAGACCCGGCAAAGGTTTCGCCATAGCCCTTGAGGAAAGTGATCTTTCCGTTCTCGACGATCCCGACCGCCATTCCGACCATCGTCGGCCGCTGCGCCAGCCGCTGCAGGCGGGCATCGAGCAGCTCGTAATTCACGTCCTTGCGGGCCGCCGGACTGACCGCGGCAAGCCGCAGATGGGCGCCGCGCAGCGAATCCCGATTGGAATGTTGCGCCGGCCTGGTCGCGACCAGCGCGGTGCCGAGAAACAGGGCGCCGACGCCAATTGCGACTTTGTACGGTGTTTTCAATGACCCACTCCCTCGGCTGCTGTTGCCGCTGCCGGATGAGTGCTCAACACGGCCGCTCAACGCCTGCGACGAACCGATAGCTTCGCGCGACGAACGCTTCCGTCCCGGCGGCTGGCCTTCGCCGCGAGCCTCGCTTAAGGCGCTGCGCGGGAGGCGCTCGATTGCGTTTTTTGAAGACTTTGTTCTGGATCGTCATCGCGGTGCTGGTGACCTTGTTCGCGGCACAGAACTGGAAGGACGTTACGATCGACCTGTGGGGCAACCTCCAGGCCGACGTGAAGATCCCGGTCTTGCTGCTCATCGTCTTCCTGATCGGCTTAGTTCCGACGCTGCTGGTCTATCGGGCCAAGCTGTGGCGGCTCGAAAACCGCTTGGCGGCGCCGCAGCGGCAGCCGCCGCCGCGATCTCCGGACGAGGTCGGGCCGCCAGTGTGAAGCCGATCTTCGTCGCCATCGACACGGCCGACCTTAAACGCGCCAGGGACATCGTCAGGGCCGTGCAGGGCTCGGCGGGCGGAGTGAAGCTCGGCCTCGAATTCTTCTCCGCGAACGGCCCCGCCGGGGTCCACGAAATCGCCGCGATCGGCCTTCCCCTGTTCCTCGACCTCAAGCTTCACGACATTCCCAACACCGTCGCCAAAGCGGTGGAGGCGCTCCGCCCGCTCGAGCCGGCGGTGCTCACCGTCCATGCGGCCGGCGGCCGGGCGATGATGGAGGAGGCCAAGGCGGCCGCGTCGGAACGGACCAGGGTCGTCGGCGTAACGGTGCTGACCAGCCTCGACCGCGAGGACCTCAAGTCGGCCGGAATCGGCGGCAGCCCGGCCGAGCAAGTCGAACGGCTGGCATCGCTGGCGCGCGAATCCGGGCTCGACGGGATCGTCTGCTCGGGCGCGGAAGTGAAGGCCGCCAGGCGCACCTGGCCGCACGGCTTCTTCGTCGTTCCGGGAGTTCGTCCGCAGGGCAGCAACTCCGCCGACCAGAAACGCGTCGTCACGCCCCGAGCGGCGCTCGACGACGGCGCCTCGATCCTGGTGATCGGCCGTCCAATCACCGAAGCCGACGACCCGGATGCAGCGCTGAGGGCGATCGCGGCGACCTTGTGAGAAGTGGACAAGCGGCGGCGCTTGGGCCTAGGCGCCATCCGCACCTGAAAGAGGCGAGGATGTCATGAGTTGGCTGAGCCGAGTGCGCAGCGGAATTCCGTTCCTTCCGAAGCGGCAGACGACCGATACCCTCTGGCACAAATGCGCCAAGTGCGGGACGATGGTCTTCCTCAAGGAGTGGGAGGACAATCTGCGGGTCTGCCCGCGGTGCGACTTCCATGACCGCATCGGCCCTAAGCACCGGTTCGAATATCTGTTCGACGGCGACTACGAAATCCTGCCGACGCCCGAGGTCCGCGAGGACCCGCTCAAGTTCCGGGCGAAGGAGCGCTACACCGACAAGCTGAAGGAGGCGCGGGCCAAGACCGGCGAGCGCGACGCCCTGATCAACGCGCGCGGCAAGATCGGCGGGCGCAAGGTCGTCCTGGGAGTCCAGGATTTCGCCTTCATGGGGGGATCGATGGGGATCGCCGTCGGCACCGCTTTCATCGAGGGAATCCGCGCCGCGATCGCCGACAAGGCCCCCTATGTGATCTTCACCGCTTCGGGCGGCGCTCGGATGCAGGAAGCAATCCTGTCGCTGATGCAGCTGCCGCGGACTACCGTTGCGATTACCGAGCTCAAGGAAGCCGGCCTGCCCTACATCGTCGTGCTGACCGATCCGACGACCGGCGGAGTCACCGCTTCCTACGCGATGCTCGGCGACATCCAGATCGCCGAGCCGGGGGCGCTGATCGGTTTCGCCGGGCAGCGGGTGATCGAGCAGACCATTCGCGAGAAGCTGCCGGAAGGCTTCCAGCGCGCCGAATATCTGCTCGCGCATGGGATGATCGACATGGTCGTTCCGCGCCAGCAGATGAAGGACCGGCTGGCGACCCTGACCAGCTATCTGACGCCGGAGAAGAAGAAGGCCGCGTGAATGGGTGACTTCGCGCGGTCGGAGAGCGCCGCCGTCCAGGCCCAGCTCGACCGGCTTGCCAAGCTGTCCCCCGGCGGCGATCGCCTCGGCCTCGATCGGATCGTTCGGCTGCTCGACAGGCTTGGACGGCCGCAGAACCAGCTCCCGCCGGTCTTCCATGTCGCCGGAACCAACGGCAAAGGCTCGACCTGCGCCTTCCTGCGGGCAATGCTCGAAGCGGCCGGGCTGAAGGTGCACATGTTCACCAGCCCGCACCTGGTGCGCTTCAACGAACGGATCCGGATCGCCGGCAAGCTGATCGGCGACGCGAAGCTGGCGCAACTGCTCGAAGAGGTCCTGGATTCGAGCGACGGAATCGAGCCGAGCTTCTTCGAGGCTACGACCGCCGTCGCCTTCCTCGCCTTTGCCCGCGCGGAAGCCGACACCTGCATCGTCGAGGTCGGGATGGGCGGACGGCTCGACGCCACCAACGTCATCGACAGGCCGCTGGTGTGCGGCATCGCCGGCCTCGGGATCGACCACCGCCAGTGGCTCGGGAAGACCCTGGGCGACATTGCCGCGGAGAAAGCCGCAATCGCCAAGCGCGGCGTGCCGCTGGTCACCCAGCGCTACCCGGCACGGGCGGCGCAGAACGTCCAGCGGATCGCCGAAGAGGCCGGCGCGCCGTGGGTGGCGCGCGGCGCCTTGTGGGATTCGCGGCTGATCCGCGGCACCATCCATTATCGCGACCGCGATGGCGCGCTGGAGCTGCCGATGCCGCTCCTCCCCGGCCGCCACCAGGCCGAGAATGCGGCGTTGGCGGTAGCCATGCTCCGCCAGCAAGAGGTCTTCGACATCACCCCCGACGCGATCGCGGCGGGCATTGCGAACGCACACTGGCCGGCGCGGCTTCAGATGCTTGGCCCGGGGCCGCTGACCAGGCGCCTCCCGGCCGGCAGCGAGCTGTGGATCGACGGCGGCCACAACGGCGCCGCGGCGCGGCTGGTCGCCGACCATGGACGGCGCTGCTTCGACGACGGCTTGCCGCTGGCGCTGCTGTTCGCCAGCCTGGCGAACAAGGACCCGGCGGCGATGCTGCGGCCGTTCGCCGGACTCGCCGATCAGGTCCATACCCTGCCGATCGCCGATCACGACTGCCGCCCGCCGAAGGAGCTAGCTGCTCTGGCGAGCGGGCTCGGATTCAAAGCGAGCGCCAATGCCGGCCTCGATCAGGCGCTCGCCCGGATCGAAACGCCGGCCCGGGTGCTGATCTTCGGCTCGCTCTACCTCGCCGGCGAGGCACTCAAGGCGAACGGGGAGGTGCCGGACTGACCGGCTTCGCGACGATGGGTTCGACCTCGTCGTCCTCGGTCCCGGGCTGCCGAACGGTTTCGACGACGAAGCCCCTGGTCCACATGATCCACAGCAGGATCATTCCGGGAACCGCGGCGACGACGGTGAACAGCCAGAAACCGACCCAGCCGAAGGCTTCGGCGGCGAAACCGGCAGGAGTCGACAGCCAGGTTCGCCCGACCGCGGCGAACGACGAAAGCAAGGCGAATTGGGTCGCGGTGTAGGCGAGGCTCGACAGGCCCGAGAGATAAGTGACGAACACGGTCAGGCCGATTCCGCTGGTCAGATTCTCGGTGCCGACCGCGATCGCCAGCATCAGGGTCGATTTGCCGGTCGCGGCGAGCAGCGCGAACAAGGTGTTCGAGACCATCATTAGCACGCCCGAAACGAACAGCGCCCGCCCCATCCCAAGCCAGGCGATGAACGGCGCCCCCAGGGCGGAGCCGACGATCAGCGCCCAGAAACCGACCAACTTGTTCACGGCGATATATTCGGTGTCGGAGAAGCCGAGCTCGTTGATCATCGGCCCGAGCATCACCTGCCCCATTGCATCGCCGATCTTGTAGAGCAGCACGAAGGCGAGGATCAGGAAGGCGCCGTGCCGGGTGAGGAATTCCCTGAACGGGTTCCAGACGGATTCGCGCACCCAGGCGCCGAAGCTCTGCCCGGCCTTGCGCGCATGGCGCTCGACGAAGCGTCCAGGCCCGGCAAACAGCGCCGCGATCGCGGCCGGAAGCACGGCAAGGCCGGTGAGGCCGTAGGCGACCGCCCAGCCGAGTCCGGCGCCTTCGGTAGAAGCCAAATAGATGGTGCCCGCGCCGGCAATCAGGTTGCCGGTGCGATAGCCGAACTGGTTCATCGCCGTTCCGTACGGAAGCTCCTCGTCCGACAGGATTTCGATCCGGTAGGCGTCGATGACGATGTCCTGGGTCGCCGACAGGAAGGCGACGACGATCGCCCACACCGCGAACAAGCCAAGGCCGCTGGCGGGATCGCTGGCGCCGAGCTGCCACAATGCCGCGAACAGCAGCGCCTGAGTGAAGAACAACCATGCCCGCCGCTGCCCGAACATTTTCGTCAGGACCGGCAGCGGCATCTTGTCGACCAGCGGCGCCCAAAGAAACTTCAGCGTGTAGGGCGTCGTCAGCCCGATCGCGAAGCCGATCGTCGACTTCTCAATGCCGACCTTCGACAGCCAATAGGTCATCGTCGCCAGCAGCAGCGTCAGCGGAAAGCCGCTCGAAATCCCGAGCAGGAACGCGACGAACGGCATCGGCCGGAAATACGGCGCCATGGTCGCGACGAATCCCTTGCGATCGGCCTTCACTGCTGCAGTCGCCATAGCCCACCCCTCGCTTGCCGGTTCGGCCAATGCTTACCAGCCCGGACGCCGCTGAACAGGGGGTTAGCGGCGGCTCGGCGGCGGGCTTCAGGATTCGGCCGGCGGGTAGAGCTCCAGGCCGTTTGAAGGCTTCGGTACTTCTCCGGCCAACAGCCGGTCGACGGCCTCCAGCGCATTCTTCAGCTGCCGCTCGGTATAGGGCTTGGAGAGGCAGCCGATCGCAGCCGCTTTGCCGTCGTCGGGAACCTTGTAGCCGGTCGAAAACAGCACCGGGATGCCCCGGCTCTTCGCGGCCCGGGCAAGGTCGAGGCCGTTGCGGTCACCGCTCAGCCGGACGTCGCTGAGCACCAGATCGACATCCTCGCCGTCGAGCAGCGAGATCGCCTCGTCGAAACTGTCGAGCGTCGCCACCACCTCGTAGCCGAGGTCGGCGAGCATCACCTCGTTGTCGAACGCGGTGAGCGGTTCGTCCTCGACGATGACGATGCGCTTGACGACGCGCTTACGCTTCCCGAACAGCATCTCACCCCCAACAGGATTCAGACTTTGCCATCGCAACGAACGACGCGCCATCCTGTGCCGCCCAAGCGCCGCCGTCCAGCGGCCGAGCGCGAGGAGGGCCCGCAGCGAATCGCCAAGCTTCTCGCCCGGGCCGGGGTGGCGTCCCGGCGCGAGGTCGAGCGGATGATCGCCGAAGGGCGAATCGCCATCGACGGCGAGGTTCTAACTACGCCCGCCACCGTTCTCACCAGCCTCAAGGGGGTGACGGTCGACGCCAAGCCGGTGCGCGCCGCCGAGGCGACTCGCCTGTTTCGCTTCTACAAGCCGCCGGCGACGCTGACCGCGGCGAACGATCCCAAAGGCCGGCCGACCATCTACGACCGGCTTCCGCCGGGGTTGCCGAGGCTGATGCCGGTCGGCCGGCTCGACTTCATGACCGAGGGGCTTCTGCTGCTGACCAACGACGGCGAGCTCAAGCGCCGGCTCGAGCTTCCCAGGTCCGGCGTCGTCCGCCGCTATCGCGCCCGCGCCTTCGGCCCGGTGACCCAGGCCGACCTCGACAAGCTCGCCGAGGGCATCACCATTGAGGGCATTCACTACGGCTCGATCGACGCCAACCTTGAGCGCCGAACCGGCCGCAATTGCTGGATCGAGATGAGCCTGACCGAGGGCAAGAACCGCGAGGTCCGCAGGGTCCTCGCCCATCTCGGCCTGCAGGTGTCGCGGCTGATCCGGACCGCTTACGGCCCGCTCGACCTGGCCGGCCTCGAGCCCGGCGACGTCGACGAGGTGCCGCGGGGCGAGCTCGATGCCTTCCGCGCCTCGTTGAAATGAGGATCATCGCCGGCGAATGGCGCGGCCGGAAGCTGGTTGCGCCCGCGGGCGCGGCAACCCGGCCGACCGCCGACCGAGTGCGCGAGACTTTGTTCTCGATGCTCGGCAGCAGGCTTGGCTCGTTCGAGGACCTGCGGGTTGCCGACCTCTACGCCGGAAGCGGAGCGCTTGGTCTTGAGGCGCTGTCGCGGGGGGCCGCGTTCGCCTGCTTCGTCGATCAGGATCCCCGCGCGATTGCCGCCATTCGTGCAAACGTGGCCGCGCTCGGAGCGGACGATCGCACGCGAATCCTGGCGCGATCGGCCGAAAACTTGCCCGCCGAGCAACCGTTCGACCTGATCTTTGCCGATCCGCCTTATGCGTCGGGATCGGGAACGGCAGCGTTGAACAATATCCTGAAGGCCGGCTGGGCCGCGTCCGGGGCCTGGCTGGCGATCGAAACCAAGCGCGGCGAGCCGACCGATCCGCTTGGCTGGACGGCCGATTCGCAGCGCGACGTCGGCGGCGCGCGAATTACTTTGCTTCGCGCTTGGCCTGTTTCGAACTCTTCAGGATTTCGTCGACCTCTTCGCTGACTCGAGCCGCCATTGCCGTCGCGGCCGCCGTTGCCGCGCTCTTGAGAGCCGCCTTGGCGCCTCCGTCCTTCCTCCGGCTGAGGCCGCGCTGAGCCATGGTCGCGAGCGCTGCGGCCGCTCCGGCGGCGAGGATGTCGGCGACGATCGGGCTTTCGAGCAGCCCGACCAATGCGTCCGCCGCGGTGATATTGGATGGCTTTGTAGTCGCCCGGCGTGGCTGCGCCTTTTTCTTGGGCGAGCTTTTTTTCGGAGGCGGACGCTTGGTTGCGCGCGCGCTTGCGCCTTTCGCCGGCTTCTTCACTGCCTTCTTCGCCATTGCTTCATCTCCCCACGCGCCCGCGACTTCGCGAACTGCTGTCTAGCCCTTCATCGTCGTGCAGGAACATCCCTCAAGGCCAATCGGTTTCCGCCTGCACAGGAGGACAAGCTGATGGCCGAGAAGAAACTGGATGCAATTGCGTTACTTAAGGCGGATCACGACCAGGTCGAGGATCTGTTCAAGCAGTATGAGAAGGCGAGCGGCGACGGCCGCAAGGAAAAGCTGGCCAAACAGATTTGCCGGGAGCTGACGATCCACACCACCATCGAGGAAGAGATTTTCTACCCCGCTTGCGAGGGCAAGGTCGACGAAGATTTGCTCAAGGAAGCCTATGTCGAGCACGACGCCGCCAAGGTTCTGATCGCCGAGATCGAAGCGGGCGAGCCGAGCGACGAATTCTACAACGCCAAGGTCAAGGTGCTGCAGGAAGAAATCGAGCACCACATCGAAGAGGAAGAGAAACGCGTGGAGGGTCTATTCTCGCAGGCGCGCAAGGCCGGCCTCGACATGGACGCACTCGGCGAGCAACTCGAATCGCGCAAGACGGAGCTGTTGGCGAATGCCGAAAGCGGACGGCTTCCCGAGCCCGAACTTACGACGATGAGCTAGGCGTCAGCGCCCGACTGCAACCTGCGTGCCGCCGGCACCCGGCGCCGGGTCCCAGCCGTAGATGTCCTTGACGAACGCCAGCTG
>CAMPJH010000025.1 GCA_946886845.1 uncultured Sphingomonas sp.
GTTCTATGCCGAGCCCGGTCTTGGCGCTCGCGAGCACCGCCTCCGACGCGTCCAGCCCGATGATCTCCTCGATCTCCTGCCGCACCCCTTCCGGGTCGGCCGACGGCAAGTCGACCTTGTTGATCACCGGCACGATCTCATGGTCGTGCTCGATGCTGGCATAAACATTCGCCAGCGTCTGCGCTTCGACGCCTTGGGCGGCGTCGACCACCAACAGCGCGCCTTCGCACGCGGACAGGCTCCGCGACACTTCATAGGCGAAGTCGACGTGGCCGGGCGTGTCCATCAGGTTGAGCTCGTGGCCCTTCCAGTTGAGCCGCACGGTCTGCGCCTTGATGGTGATCCCGCGCTCGCGCTCGATGTCCATATTGTCGAGCAGCTGCGGGCTCATCTCGCGCTCGGTCAGCCCGCCCGTCGCCTGGATCAGCCGGTCGGCGAGCGTCGACTTGCCGTGGTCGATGTGGGCGATGATTGAAAAATTGCGGATTCGAGAGATATCGGTCATTTCGAAGCGCGCTATAGTGGCTGCTGACAGGGGGGCAATCGATGAACCGGAAGAGCGCATTTGTCGCGAGCGTATGTGCGGCACTGTTGGTGAGCGCAGCTCCGCCGCCGCCGGTCGCCAATTACTGGATGGACGTCGCGACCCAGAGCGGGATGGGCGCCGGACTGATGGGCGGCGGCCAGCCGAGCATGCAGCAGATCATGCAGATGATGGAGGGCGGCAGCCAGGTCGGCCACAGCCTCAACCTCTACCTCGCCTCGAAGCAGAAGCCGACGACCGCGGCGCAGGCCCAGCATCTCGTCCCGCCGGGGCTGCAGATGGGGCCGAGCCTGCCGCTGATCGCTCCGGCGGCGCCGAAACCGGTGCCCGAGACGGCGGGAATGCCGGCCAATTTCCAGCGGCCGCAGGGCAAGATGCTGATCTATTGGGGGTGCGGCGAGCATGCCGGCGCCGGCCAGCCGACGGTGGTGGATTTCGCCAAAGTCGCCGCCGGCCAGATGCCGCCAGGGTTCGCGGCGATGGCAGCGGCGATGAGCGCCGCCCAGCCGCCGCGGCCGGGCCAGTCGGCCGGCTATGGCGAATGGCCCAACCAAAAGGATTCACGACCCGTGCCGGCGGCCGCTTCATTGATCGGCGGCCATAAGGTCGAAGGCAATTTTTCGCCGGCGATCGCCTTCACGCTCGGCGCCGGGGAGGACTTCATGCCGGCGCTCGGGCTTCGCGAGGCCGGCGCGCTGCCATCGGGGGCAATCCGGCTGACCTGGAACCCGGCCGCCCGAGCGACCGGCTATGCCTTGTCGATGTTCGGCGCGAGCCCAAGCGGCGACGTGCTGGTCTGGACATCCGCCAAGAAGGCGATGGCGTTTCCCAACATGGACTATCTGTCGCCAAGCCAGGTCAAGCAGCTGGTCGCCTCCGGCGGCGCGCTGGCGCCGACGGCGAACGAATGCACGATCCCGGCCGAAGTCATCAACGCCTCGCCATCCGGAATGGTGATGATGATCGGCTACGGTCCCGAGGCGCATTTCTCCGACAAGCCGAAGGCTCCGACCTGGACCGTGCGGGCACGCTACAAGACGACCGCCTCACTGATGCTCGGGATGAGCGGGGCGTTCGGCGGCACTCCTTAGGCCGCTAAGCGGTTTCGGTCGGTCCCTTCGCCGACGCGATCCTGAAGTCGGGCCGGCCGTCGTTGGACAGCAAAGCGGCGACCCATTTGGTGCCATCGAATTGCGCGAACACCATCATCAGCATCAGCGTCATCGGCACCGCAAGGAAGGCGCCGGGGATGCCCCACAGAAGCGTCCAGAAGGACAGCGCCAGCAAGGTCGTCACCGGATCGATGTTCTGGGTGTCGGCCTGCATCCGCGGATAGATGAGATTGCCGATGATCACCGCGACCACCTGGATTCCGCCGAAGATCGCGACCGCCGGCCACGGCGTCGAGAATTGCAACAGCGCGAACAAGGCGGGCGCGATCGACCCGACCGTCACGCCGATCGTCGGGATGAACGAGAGCAGGAACAGGACGACGGTCCAGAACAGGACATTGTCGAGGCCGACGGCGAGCATCACCCCAGCCGACGCTGCCGCAAGCATCGCCCCGGTAATCGTCTGGACCCACAAATATGTCCTGAGATCGGAGGCGATTCGATCGATGATGCCCTTGAGCGCCCGGCGGCGGCCCAGCGAGCCGGCAACGGCGTCGATCTTGCGGCCGATCCGGCGCCGGCCGGCAACCATGAAGCCGAAATAGACGACGATCAAAAGCACTGCTCCGGCGACACCCTGGGCCGTTGCGAGCACCGCGCCGGCAATTCGCGGAAGGCTAATTTGGCCGACCAACGAATTGAGGTGCAGCGGCTGCGGATAGCCGACCGCGGCGCCGACCGCCTGGACGAGACTTTCGAGCCGGGCGACCAGCGCCGGCCACTGATCGACCATCTGCACGGCGCCTTGGGCGAGGACGAAGATTCCCCCCGAGGCGGAGATGATCACAGTCAGTCCCGCCAGCAGCGACACCACCCAGCGCGGCGCCTTCGGCCACCGCCGGTCGATGAAGCCGACGACGGCGTCGACCAGCACGACGAGGACGAAGGCGATGACCAGCGGAATCAAAATGCCGCTCAGGAAATAGAGCAAGCCCATGGCGGCGGCGATGCCGACAAGAATTTGCGCCGTGGCGATCGGCCTTGCAGTCATTGCCGCAGCTTGCGGCCAATGCCGCCTGCAATGCAACTATCGGCCGTGGGTGAAAGTCCGACGCGGCGATCATTTCTCGCTACATCCGCGACCATTTCCTCCGCTCGCAGAAAATTGCTCCCCCTTGAGATCGCGGCAGTTGCGAGTCTCGCCCGCGCGGCTAAGCTGGCGTCAAATTCCCGGAGAAACGGACCGATGAACAGCCTCAACCGACTGGCCCTTCTGCTCGCAAGTTCGGCGCTCGTCGCCTGCGCTACGACGCCGCAAGCCGCGGTAGAGCCGCTGGCGCCCGAACCGGTCGCCGCCGCACCGGCAGCACCGCAGCCGGCGCCGGTCAGCGCGCTGGTCAGCGAGGTCGCGATCCCGCATTCCAGTTTCCAGCTGGCCAACGGGCTGACGGTCATCGTCCATGAGGACCATAAGGCGCCGGTCGTCGCGGTCAGCGCCTGGTACAATGTCGGGTCGAAGGACGAGCCCGCCGGCAAGACCGGCTTCGCCCATTTGTTCGAGCATCTGATGTTCAACGGATCGGACAACCTGCCCGGCGACTTCTTCGAATATCTGCAGCAGATCGGCGCCACCGATTACAACGGCACTACCTGGTTCGACCGCACCAATTATTTCCAGACGGTGCCCAAGGCGGCGCTCGACCGGGCACTGTTCATGGAAAGCGACCGGATGGGCTATTTGCTCGGCGCCGTCACCCAGGACAAGCTCGATAACCAGCGCGGCGTCGTCCAGAACGAGAAGCGTCAGGGCGACAACCAGCCGGGCGGGCTGGTCGAATATGAGGTGCTCGGCAACTTGTTCCCCGACGGCCATCCCTACCAGCATTCGACGATCGGATCGATGGCCGACCTCGACGCCGCCAGCCTGGCCGACGTCAAGCAGTGGTTCATGGACAAATACGGCCCAAACAATGCCGTGCTGGTCCTGGCCGGCGACATCACCCCGGCCGAGGCGCGGCCGCTGGTCGAGAAATATTTCGGAGCGATCAGGCAGGGCCCGGCCAATACGCCCGCAGCGGCCGATGTGCCGACCCTTCCGGCGCCCAAGTCGATCGTCATGAAGGACCGGGTCGCCGCAGTTCAGATCCAGCGGCATTGGGCGGTTCCGGGACTGCTATCCGCTCAGCTCGCCGCGCTCGACGTCGGCGGATCGATCCTCGGCGGCCTGGCCAGCTCGCGGCTCGACCGGATCCTGGTCCGCGACGAGAAGCTCGCGGTCGGAGTGACCGCCGGGCTGCAGCCGTTCCAGCGGGTCGGATTGTTCGAGGTGACCGCGTCGGTGAAGCCGGGCGTCGATCCCGCGGTCGTCGAGAAGCGGCTCGACGAAATCATCGCCGACTTCATCGCCAACGGCCCGACCGAGGACGAGGTCCGGCGCGCGACCACCCGCGAGGTCAGCGGCCGGATCCGCGGCCTCGAGCAGGTCGGCGGATTCGGCGGCAAGGCGGTCGCGCTCGCCGAAGGGCAAGTGTTCGCCGGCGATTCCGAATTCTATAAAAAGACGCTGGACAAATATGCGGCGATCACCCCGGCCGACGTCCAGGCGGCCATGCAGCAATGGCTGTCACGGCCGGTGTTCGCGATCCGGCTCGAGCCCGGCGATCGGCCGCCCTATGAGGAAGCCAAGGCGGCGGCCAAGAAGGGCAAGACCGCCGACATCGCGACTCCGAAGGTAAAGCGCGAATTGCCGGGCGTCGGCGAGCCGGCCGAGCTCGACTTCCCCGAGGTCCAGCACGTCCGGCTGTCGAACGGCATCGCCGTCAGCTACGCGCAGCGGACGACCGTTCCGCTGACCCAGATCGGCCTGGCGTTCGACGCCGGATTCTCGGCCGACCAGCCCGGTGCTCGCGGCCTTCAGAACCTGACCCTGTCGCTGCTCGATGAAGGCGCCGACGGATTAACCTCACAGCAGCTTGCCGAGGAGGAGGAGCGGCTGGGTGCGCAAATCGCGGCATCCGGGAGCGCCGACCGAAGCAGCGTGACCTTGTCGGCGCTGAGCGCGAACCTCGGGCCGTCGCTCGACCTGCTCGCCGGAATCGTCCAGCGGCCGACGTTCGATCCGGCCGAGGTCGAGCGCGTCCGAACCCAGGTGCTGACCGCGATCTCGCAGGCGCAGAAGGACCCGCAAAGCATCGCCACCCGCGCGCTTCCGCCATTGCTCTACGGCGAGGCCCACCCGTACGGCGCCACCGAGCTTGGCAGCCCGGAGGCGGTGAAGGCATTCACCAGGGCGCACCTCGAAAGCTTCCGCCAGCATTGGCTGCGGCCCGACAATCTCGAGATCTTCGTTGTTTCCAACCTGCCGCTCGCCGACGTCCAGCAGCAGCTCGAGCGGGCGTTCGGGACCTGGGCCCCGCCGGCGGCGCCGAAGGGCGTCAAGAATTTCGGCGCGCTGCCGCCGCGGCCCGAAGCCGAGAAGATCGTCCTCATCGACCGCCCCGGATCGCCCCAGTCCTACATCATGGCCGGCCAGGTCACGCCGATCGACCCGCGCGGCGAGATGGCGGCGATCAGCGGCGCCAACGACATCCTCGGCGGCACCTTCCTGTCGCGGATCAACATGGACCTGCGCGAGACCAAGGGCTGGTCGTACGGCGTTCGCGGCACGGTGCAGCTCAACGCCAAGGTCGTCCCCTATGTCGTCAGCGCCCCGGTGCAGGCGGACCGGACCGCCGATTCGATCGCCGCGCTGCGTGCCGACATCCGCGACTTCCTGACCACCAAGGGCGTCACCGACGAGGAGCTTGGGCGGACCATCTCCAATCGCATCAAGGCGCTGCCGGGACAGTTCGAGACGTCGAGCTCGGTGCTATCGGCGATGGCCTCGAACGCGCTCTACGGACGGCCCGACAATTATCACGAGCTGCTCGCCGACAAGTACCGGGCGCAGAGCAAGGCGACGCTCGATGCCTCGCTGCGCGAAGCGGTGAATCCGAGCGCGTTCGTCTGGGTCGTGGTCGGCGACGCCGCCAAGGTCCGGCCGCAGCTCGCCAAGCTGGGGCTGCCGGTCGAGGAAGTGCAGCCGCGCTAGCGGTCAGTCGCCGCGGCGGACGGCGCCGCCGCCGTTGACGACGCTGCTGACCTGCGGGCTTCCGGCGTAGCGGACCTCGCCGCCACCGTTGACCGCGGCCGCCAGACGCTCGGAGCGGCCGGTCAGCACCCGGCCGCCGCCATTGACAGCGGCATTGACGTTGCTGGCGCGGATCGCGCGCGCATCGATGCTGCCGCCGCCGCTGACCGCGACCGAAAGCTCGCCCTGAGGGGAAAAGCCGGGCGCGAAGCTGATCGCGCCGCCGCCGGAGATGGCGGCGTCGGGCGCGCTCGGGCTGACGATTTCGATGCGCAGGTCGTAGTGCCTCGGGCAGCGATCGTTGCAGGCGTCGATCTTCAGCTGGCCGCGATTGTCGACCCGGATGCGGGTGAACTGGCTGCTGCCGCTGACGATCGTCACCCGCTGGGCGGGTCCGGGGCGGACGGAGAGCGTCCCGCCGCCGCGCAACTGGACCGAATCGAAGGCGGCGACAGGCACGGTTTCGGCGGCGACGGCCGGGACCGCGACGACGAGTGCGAACGGCAGGATGGTGAGCAAGGCGCGCATCAGAAGAACCTCTCAATCGGGGTGGCGCTACATTTGTAGCGCTAAATTTGTAGCGCGTCCAGCGGCTAAATTTTCACCCGAGTCACGTGGCCCATTTTGCGGCCCGGCCGGGGCTCGCCCTTGCCGTAGAGATGGACGTGAGAGCCCTCTTCGGCGACCAGCTCGGGCCAGCGGTTGACCTCTTCGCCGATAAGGTTCTCCATCGTCACGGAGGCGCCTGTCCGGTCGCGCGGGCCGAGCGGAAGGCCGCAGATGGCGCGGATGTGCTGCTCGAACTGCGAGGTGGCCGAGCCCTCGATCGTCCAGTGCCCGCTGTTGTGGACGCGCGGCGCTATTTCGTTGACCAGCGGCCCGTTTGCGGTCGCGAAGAACTCGACCGTCAGAACGCCGACATGGTCGAGCGCGGCGGCGATATCGATCGCCATTGCCGCCGCTTCGTCGGCATTGTCGAGCACGATATTGCTGGCCGGGACCGACGAGCGCCGCAGGATTCCGTCCGAATGGACATTTTCGATCGGCTCCCAGCAAACCGCGTCGCCGCCGGCACGAGCGATGATGATCGAGAATTCGGCCGCGAAGTCGACGCCGGCTTCGGCGACGGCGGGCTCCTCGCCGATCGCCGCCCAGGCGGCCGCCGCCTGATCGGCGGAGCGGATCCACGCCTGGCCCTTGCCGTCGTATCCGTAGCGGCGGGTCTTGAGCACCAGCGGCACGCCGAGCTCGGCGACCGCGGCCTCGACGTCGGCGAGCGACGCGACCGATCGCCAGGGAGCGACACGGGCCCCGGCCGATTCGATGAAGCGCTTTTCCTCGGCGCGGTCCTGGGCGACGGCCAGCGATCTGGTGCCCGGCCGCAGCTTGTCGCCGAGCAGCGCGAGCGGCTCGACCGGCAAATTCTCGAACTCGTAGGTGGCGACGTCGACCGAAGCCGCGAAGCTTTCGAGCTCGGCGCGGTCGTCGAATGCCGCGCGCGTGAACCGCGCCGCGACGTCGGCCGCGCAGGGTCGCTCGTGGGGATCGAAGATGTGACACCTATAGCCGAGCTGGGCGGCGGCGATGGCCAGCATCTTGCCGAGCTGGCCGCCGCCGATGATGCCGATTGTGGAGCCCGGAGCGACCCCTTCGACTTTGCTCAGGACAGGGATCATTCAGGCGTTTCGGCGACCGAGTCCGTTTGCTCGGCGCGGTGCCGGGCGACCCGCTCTGCCAGCGCCGGATTACCGAGCGCCAGGATCGACGCCGCCAACAGCGCGGCGTTGACCGCGCCGGCCGTGCCGACGGCGAGGGTTCCGACGGGAACGCCGGCCGGCATCTGCACGATCGACAGCAGGCTATCGAGGCCCTTGAGGGACCGGGTTTCGACCGGGACTCCGAGCACCGGCAATATGGTCATCGACGCGGCCATCCCCGGCAAATGCGCGGCGCCGCCGGCGCCGGCGATAATCACCTTGAGCCCGCGCTCGCGGGCGCCGGCGGCATAATCATACAGGCGCTTCGGGGTGCGGTGGGCGGAGACGACCTTGGTTTCGTGAGCGATTTCGAGCTGGTCGAGCATATCGGCCGCGTGGCGCATGGTCTCCCAGTCGGACTTGCTGCCCATGATGATCCCAACTTGTGGTCCGGGCACGTCGCTCTTCCTGATCGCCTCGCCGAAGCGGCGGTTTAGGAAGCGATTGCACTGTTCGCAATCAGGACAGGCGAAATTGGGTGCATTTCGCAAGGCCTGCAATCGGTCTATCCCATGGCCGTGAACGAGGGGGCAACTGAGTCGCCGCAAGCCGACGCGCTGGCGGAAATCGAGCGGCTGCGCGACAAGATCGCGCAGCTCGAGCAACGCGTTCGACAGCTCGACGAGCTCGCCCACCAGGATTCGCTGCTCGAGCTTCCCAACCGCCGCGGCTTCATGCGCGCGCTGGAAAGCCTGATCGGCCGGGTGGCGCGCTACGGCGAAAGCGCGGCGATGCTGTTTGTCGACATCGACGGGCTCAAGCGGATCAACGACGGCTACGGCCACAAGGCCGGCGACGAGGCACTCATCCACATCGCGACCCTGCTCAGCCAGGGAATCCGCAAGAGCGATTGCGTCGCCCGCCTCGGCGGCGACGAGTTTGGAATCCTCCTCGCTCACGCCAGCGAAGAGAGAGCGCTCGAGACCGCCGAGCGGCTAACCGCCGAAATCGACGGCAGCGAAAAGGACTGCGACGGAAACCCGCTGACCCTGGGGGTCGCGATTGGCGTGACGATGATCGAACCGGACGACTCGCCCGATGCCGTGATCGCCCGCGCCGACCAGGCGATGTATCTGCAGAAATCGGCGGCGGCCTAGCGCTCGCTGAGATAATAGCTGTCGATGACCGCAAGGTCGTCGGCAAGCTCGTAGACCAGCGGCTGACCGGTCGGAATCTCGACCCCGACAATCTCGTCATCGCCGATGTTGGACAGATGCTTGACCAGCGCCCGGATCGAATTGCCGTGGGCGGAAACCAGCACCCGCCGTCCGGACCGAAGCGCCGGTGCAATCGCTTCGTCCCAACAGGGGAGCACGCGCGCGATCGTGTCCTTGAGGCTCTCGGTCCGCGGCACCTCGACTCCCTCGTAGCGGCGGTCGCCGCTTACGTCATAGGGGCTGTCCGGCTCCAGCGGCGGCGGCGGAATGTCGAACGAGCGGCGCCAGATCCTGACCTGCTCGTCGCCGACCTTGTCGCGCATCTCCTGCTTGTTGAGGCCGGTCAGCCCGCCATAGTGGCGCTCGTTGAGCCGCCAGTCCTTGGTTACGGGAAGCCACAACCGGTCCATCTCGTGCAGCGTCAGGTGAAGGGTGCGGATCGCCCGGGTCAGGACGCTGGTGAAGCAGCAGTCGAAGTCGAGTCCCTTTTCGACCATCAGCGTACCGGCGGCGCGGGCCTCGGCTATGCCCTTTTCGCTGAGGTCGACGTCCCACCAGCCGGTGAAGCGGTTCTCCAGGTTCCACTGCGACTGGCCGTGGCGGAGCAGGACGAGCGTGGGCATCAGCCCTTCGCTCCCTCCAGCTGCCGCGCCTTGTCAGCGGTCGCGGTCTTCAGATCGGGCAGGATCGCGTGCAGCGCATCGAGGCAGGCGCGGGCCAGATGCTTCGACCGCTCGGGCGACCAGCCATAGAGCGGATCGGGAAGGTCGAAATTGTCCTTGAACGGCATTTCCAGGGTCATCGACACGCAGCCGTAGCGCTCCGCCAGCTGGGTCGTCGACATCGACATATTGGCAGCGCCGGGCGCCGGGATCTCATAGCCGTGGCGAGTCTGGAAATCGGGCGAGATCCGCTCGAGCGTATCGCTGAACGTCTTGAACAGCCGGCTCTGGCGCTCGGTGATCGACGGAATGCCCTCGAAACCGGCGAGGAAATTGGCGGGGATCGCCTCGTCGCCGTGGATGTCCATCGCGAAGTCGACCCCGGTCTCGTCCATCGCGTTGCGGACCCACAGCACTTCCGGGCTCTTCTCGGCGGACGGGGCGTGCCATTCGCGGTTGAGATTCATGCCGGCGGCGTTGGTCCTCAGGTGGCCGCGGCGCGAACCGTCGGGGTTCATGTTGGGAACGATCCGGAAGGTGAGCGCCTTGCGAAGCACCCGAGTCACCGGATCGTCGGTGTCGGTGAGCTTTTCGAGCGCGCCTTCCATCCACCATTCGGCCATGGTCTCGCCGGGATGCTGGCGGGCG
Source organism: uncultured Sphingomonas sp. (assembly GCA_946886845.1). The sequence goes on from CAMPJH010000025.1 coordinate 10,010, forward strand.
TAGAGCCAAGCGTTGAGCGGTCCCTCGCCGATCGTCAGGCAGTCGATGTCCTGGCCGTCGAGCGACTTGCCGAGCGAGCTGTAGGCAACGCCTTCGAGCGAGGCGACCGACGTGACGAGGTCGTGGTGCCGCTCCATCGAATAAGGCGCGAAATAGGCGATCCAGACGACCTGCTCGGCCGGAGTGAGGCGGATCGTCAGCACGCCGTCGGCGTAGCTGGTGCCGTCGATCCGCACCCATTCGTCGCGGTCGGCCGACAGGCAGGCGCGATAGTCGGGCCAGCCGTGGGGGTAAGCGGACCCCCCGCAATTGGTGATTCGCAGGGTGACCTCGCGGCCCTTGCCGCCGGCGAGGCGGAAGTAGAACCATTGGTAGAAGTCCGACAAATGGTCGTTGACGATCTCCAGGTCGGCGCTGTCGCCGTCCTGTTTGACGACGCGGATATTACCCGCGTCGAACGCGCTCGAAATCGTGATTGCCATGAGCCTCGCTCGGGATATCGTCGGAAGTTGCGGCGGACTGATAGCCGAAAATGCCGCGCCCGCAACCGCGAGAGGGGCCGCGACCTGGGGGACAAGAATGCCGATCGACGCGCCGATGATGATTTCCGCGCTTGCGCCGGTGCTTCTGGTGCTTGGCCTGGGCTATGCCGCCGGCAAGCATAAGAGCTTCGACGAAGACCAGACGCGGGGTCTCAGCCACCTCGCGCTCACTTATGCGCTGCCGGCGGCGCTGTTCCTCAGCATGGCGCATTTCAAACGCGAAACCCTGATCGAGCAGGCGCCGGTCGCGCTGGTCATGCTGGTGGGCTATTCCGGGCTTTACATCATTCTGTACCTGCTGCTGCGCGGGGCAAGGTTCACAAAGCTTCGGGCGGCGCTGCTCGGTTACACCTTCGCGTCGAGCAGCGTACCGGTATTCGGGCTCACGGTCCTCGAGCCGATTTACGGCAGCGAGACCGGTTCGGCGGTCGTCGGCCTTGTCTCGTTGATCACCAACTTCGCGCAGGTTTCCATCGCCGTCTTCCTGCTGGAGTCCGCGGCGCCGCAACCGGGGGAGCGGGTCTCGTTCATCCGATCGATCGGCCGGGCGGCCGCCAACCCGCTGGTCTGGGCACCGGTCCTCGGTGGTGTCCTGGCGATCCTCGGCCTGCACCTTTCCCCTTATGCGGCCGGCGCGCTAGGCCCGCTCGCCGCTGCCGCATCGGGAGTCTCGATATTCGCCTGCGGGCTGGTGCTCGCGTCGCATCGCCTGACCTTGTCGCCGCTCGTCTTGCTGGGATCGCTGGTCGTCCTGGCGCTGCAGCCGCTGCTGTTCTTCGCCGCCATGAAGCTTGGCGGATTGTCGGGGCTGATGGCCAACGCGTCAGTGGTCGCAAGCGCCTTCCCAACGGCGACCATATCGATCCTGTTCGCGCGGCAATATCGGACTGCCGAGGCGGAGGTTGCCAGCATCATGCTGCTCACCACGCTCGGCATGGTGGTGTCGATTCCGCTGAGCCTGGTTGCAAGCACGTACCTCTGACGAGGGGTGCTGGCGTCGGCACGGTTCCTCGGCTAGCGACCGCCACCCATGAGTAAGCTCCCTGTCCTGGTGACCGGCGGCGCCGGCTATATCGGCAGCCATGCCGTGCTGGCGCTGAGAGACGCCGGATGGCCGGTCGCGGTCGTCGACGATCTGTCGACCGGCACCCGCGAGATCGTCCCCGAGGACGTGCCGTTCTATGAGGGCTCAATCGCCGACCAAGCGCTGCTCGACCGGGTGCTTGCCGACCAGAAGAGCCGGGCGATCATGCATTTCGCCGGGTCGATCGTCGTTCCCGAATCGATCGAAAAGCCGCTCGATTATTACCGCAACAACACGGTCGCCACCCACGCTCTGATCTCGGCGGCGGTCGCGGCGGGCGTCGAGCATATCCTGTTTTCCTCCACCGCCGCCGTTTACGGCGCGCCGGAGCGGGTACCGGTTAGCGAGGACGAGCCGACAGCGCCGATTAATCCTTACGGCGCGTCGAAGCTGATGACCGAGCGAATGCTCGCCGACTGCGCCGCCGCTTACCCGTTCAATTACGGCGCGCTTCGCTATTTCAACGTTTCGGGCGCAGACCCCGAAGGCCGCTCGGGCCAGATCGGCAAGGGCTCGACCCATTTGATCAAGGTCGCGGTCGAGGCGGCGGTCGGCAAGCGCGACCATGTCGACGTGTTCGGTAGTGATTACCCGACGCCGGACGGCACCTGCATCCGCGACTACATCCACGTCAGCGACCTCGCCGACGCGCATGTGCTGGCGCTCGAGCGGCTGATCGAGAAGCCGGACGAGAATCTGGTAATGAATTGCGGCTACGGCCGCGGCCTGTCGGTGCTCGAGGTGCTCAATGCGCTCGACCGCGAGCTCAACCAACCGATCCGACGCGAGATGAAGCCACGGCGAGCCGGCGATCCACCGGCGTTGGTGGCTTCCAACCGGCGGCTTGTCGAAACGCTCGACTGGACTCCGCGCTTTGCCGACATCGAGACCCTCGTCCGCCACGCGCTGGAATGGGAGAGGAAGCTGATGGAGCGCTCGAGCCGATGACGGTGTTTCGGCTGCTCCTGGCGCCGCTCTCCGCCGCGCTGCTCGCCGCCGCGCCGCCGGCGAGGCAGCCCGAGACCGCCGCTGCGCAACGCGTCCGCGCCGACGTCGAGTTCCTCGCCAGTGATCATCTCGAAGGCCGCGACACCGAATCGCGCGGCTATGACATCGCCGCCGCCTACGTCGCCGCGCAGTTCCGGGCGATCGGCCTTCAGCCGGGCGGCGCCAAGGGCAGCTGGTACCTGCAGGTGCCGTTCCGCCGCGCGGGCCATGCGGGGCCGCCGACGGCATCTCTGGCGATCGGCCGCGAGATGTCGGCGCTGAAGCCGGGCACCGACTTCGCCGTCCGGCCGAGCCTGACCGAACAGTCGCGGACCGTCGACGCGCCGCTGGTCTTCGTCGGTTACGGGGTGAGCGACCCGCGCCTGAAGATCGACAATTATGCTGGCCTCGACGTCCGCGGGAAGATCGTCGTCGCGATCCAGGGGACGCCCAGGGGGCTTCCAAGTGAAATCGCCGCCCATCTCGATTCGTCGAAGGCCGTGACCGCCGAGGCCAAAGGCGCGCTCGGGCTGATCGAGATTGCCGGCACCGGGGAACGGCGCGGGTCTACGAGCCTATCCTATATTGCCCGCCCGGCAACCGACTGGGTCGATCCCAGCGGCGCGGCCAGCCAAGGCAGCCGGCTCGGCTTGGTCGGCGGCATTTCGCGAGCGCTCGCGGAGCGCCTGTTCAGGTCGGCGCGCCAGGATTTGTCGAAGGTCCTTGGCACTGCACGGCGGGGCGTCATCCGCGGCTTCGACTTTCCGGCGCGGCTTCGGCTCAGCGACCGGATGCAGTGGGAGAGCTATACCAGCCCCGAAGTGATCGGGCTGCTGCCCGGCTCCGATCCGGCGCTGAAGAGCGAATATGTCGTGCTGATGGGTCATCTCGACCACCTCGGAGTCAAGCGTGACGCCAAGCCCGGCGAGGACGCCATCTACAATGGCGCGCTCGACAATGCCGCCGGGGTGGCGACGATGCTCGAGGCGGCGCGCGAATTCGCCGGATCGGGCAGGCCGCCGCGCCGGTCGGTCCTGTTCATCGCCAACACCGGCGAGGAGCGCGGCCTTCGCGGCGCCGATTATTTCGCCGCCAATCCGACTGTCCCGATCGACAAGATCGTCGGCGTCGTCGACCTCGACATGCCGGTGCTGCTCTATGACTTCACCGACGTCATCGCGTTCGGCGGCGAGCATTCGACGGTCGCCCGGAATATCGCCGAGGCGGCCAGATCGATGGGAATCGCGGTGTCGCCCGACCCGATGCCGCAGGAGGCGATCTTCGTCCGCTCCGACCATTACCGTTTCGTGACTCGCGGAATCCCGGCGATCCTGCTGATGACCGGCTATGCCAACGGCGGCGAGGCGCAATGGAAGCGCTTCTTCGCCGACATCTATCACAAGCCCGGCGACGACCTGAGCCAGCCGATCCGCTGGGACCAGGGCGCGCGCTATGCCGAGCTCAACTACCGGATCGCGCGCGAGCTGGCGGATGCCGACCAGCGGCCCTTGTGGTACCAGGGCGATTATTTCGGCGA
>CAMPJH010000026.1 GCA_946886845.1 uncultured Sphingomonas sp.
AGCCGCGCTTGCCCTCGGCGTCGACGGTCTCGCCGACCAAGCGTCCGGGCATCTGACGAACGAACTTCTCTGCGCAGGCGAACAGGCCGACATAAGGCCCGCCGAACTGCAGCCCGACGCCGATCGACTGGCCTTCGCCGACGACGATGTCGGCGCCCATCTCGCCGGGCGACTTGATCAGCCCAAGCGCGACTGGCTCGGTGACCACCGCGACCAGCAGCGCGCCCTTGGCATGGGCGGCTTTGGCGATCGGCGTAAGGTCGGCGATCCGCCCGAGGATGTCGGGATATTGGACGACGACGGCGCTGGTTTCGTCATCGATCGCGGCGATCAGCCGCTCGGCATCGGTTTCCGACGAAAGCTCCGGCGCCGCGGTCTCTAGCGTGTCGCCGGTGAACCGCGCCATGGTCGTCGCGACATTGACGTAATGCGGGTGAAGGCCGGACGACAGGATCGCCTTGTCGCGCCGCGTGATCCGGCCGGCCATCAGGATCGCCTCCCAGCAGGCGGTCGAGCCGTCGTACATCGAGGAATTGGCGATGTCGCAGCCGTACAGCCGGGCGACCTGCGTCTGGAACTCGAACAAAACCTGCAGCGTGCCCTGGGCGATTTCCGGCTGATAGGGCGTGTAGCTGGTCAGGAACTCGCCGCGCTGGATGATGTGGTCGACGCTGGCCGGGACGTGGTGACGATAAGCGCCGCAGCCGAGGAAGAACGGCACTTCGCCGGCGACCATGTTCTTGCGCGCCATCGCCGTCATCTGGCGCTCGACCGAAAGCTCCGATGCGTGCAGCGGCAATCCCTCGATCAGCCCGTCGAGCCGCGCCTCTTTCGGCACGTCGACGAACAGATCGTCGATCGATTTCGCGCCGACCGCGGCGAGCATCTGGCTGCGGTCGGAATCGCTGAGCGGAAGATAACGCATCAGTCGGGCTTTCTCATGATGAAGCGGAGGCGGACATAATCGGCAATGTTGGAGCCGACCCGGTCGGCGACTGCGGCGGCAATGTCGGCGCGCTCGTCATCGGGAACATCCGCCCGATCGAGCCAACCCTTGCGGAAGGTCGTCACCCAGGCGGCGACGCCATGTTCCAGCGGCGTCGGCCGTTCGATCAGCCGCGCATCCACGTCCCTGAACCCGGCCTGCTCGTAGACCGCGACGAACTCTTCGACCGTCGGATACCAGTTGGCGGCATAGGTTGGCGGGCCGTAACCGCGAGCGACAAGGATGTCGTCGAGCGCCTCGCGCAGCTGCTCGAGATTGCCCTCCCCGCCCATCTCGCCGGCAAAGCGCCCACCGGGCTTGAGCGCGAACCAGATCGCCCGCGCCGCCCGCTCCTTGTCGAGCACCCAGTGCAGGGTGGCGTTGGAGAAAGCGGCGTCGAACGCCTCGCTGAACTTCAGCTCCGCCGCGTCCATTAGCCGAGCGTCGAGGCCCTTCGCCCGCGCCGCGCCGATCATGTCGAGCGAATTGTCGATGCCGACGACGGTGGCGCCGCGCTCGACGATCTTCTCGGTCAGTGTCCCGTCGCCGCAACCGACGTCGAGGATATGCTCGCCCGGCTGCGGGTCGAGCAGGTCGAGCGCCGCAACGCCGAGCTCGGCGACGAAGCCGCCGACCCGCGCATAATCGGCCGCGTCCCAGCGGCTGGTCGAGGCGATCGGCAGGTTCAGAGCGTCTTCACCCAATCTCGATAAGCGGCCTCGTCCATCAGGCCGTCCAATTCGCTGCTGTCGGCCAGCCTGAGCTTGAAGAACCAGCCCTCCCCTTCGGGATCGCGATTGATCACCGCCGGGTCGTCGGCCAGCGCGCCATTGCTTTCGATCACCTCGCCACTGACCGGGGCGTAGACATCCGACGCTGCCTTGACCGATTCGACCACCGCGGCCTCTTCGCCTTTCGCGACTGTCCGGCCTGCTGCGGGGACTTCAGCGAAGACGATGTCGCCGAGCGCCGCCTGCGCGTGGTCGGAGATGCCGACGGTCGCGGTGTCGCCGTCGACCAGGATCCATTCATGCTCGCGGGTGAAATAGAGGCTCATGCGGTGGCTCCCTTGCGATGATAGCGGTGGGGGACGAACGGCAGCGTCACCACCCGCCCGTCGAACAGCTTGCCGCGCTGCTCGAGCTTGAGGATCGTGCCCGGCTCGGCCAGCGCAGTGGCGACATAGCCCATTGCGATCGGCCGCTGCAGCAAAGGCGAGAAGCCGCCGCTGGTGATCCGCCCAACCTCATTGCCCTCGCCGTCGAGGACCAGCGCGCCCTCGCGAACCGGCTGCCGCCCTTCGACATTGAAGCCGACCCTTTTCTGCACCGGTCCGTCGGCGATTTCGGCGAGGATCCGGGCCGCGCCCGGAAAGCGGCCCTCGGCCCGCCGGCGCTTTTGGATTGCGAACGTCAGCCCGGCCATCACCGGGGTCGTGCCGCGATCGAGGTCGTGGCCGTACAGCGGCAGCCCGGCTTCGAGCCGAAGCGAATCGCGCGCCCCCAAGCCGACCGGCCTGACCCGCTCGTCAGCGACCAGCGCATCGGCCAGCCGCTCGACCGCGGTTCCCGGAATCGAAATCTCGAAGCCGTCCTCGCCGGTGTAGCCGGAGCGGCTGATCCACAGGGTCTGGCCGAGGGCGGGGAAGGCGTCGCCTTCCATGAAGCCGAGCCTCGAAACGCCCGGGGCGATGGCTTCCAGGACGTCGACCGCCTTCGGCCCCTGCAAGGCGAGCAGCGCCTGCTCCTTCATATGGTCGATGACGATGGCATCGGGCAGCGCCTGGCGCATCATCTCGAGATCGCCATGCTTGGTGGCGCCGTTGACGACGAGGTAGAAATCCTCGCCGCGCCGGGTGGCCATCAGATCGTCGATGATTCCGCCGCTGTCGTCGAGCAGCATCGAATAGCGCAGCTTCCGGTCGGCGAGCGCCTGCAGGTCGCCGGGAAGCAGCGCTTCGAGCGCCGAGTCGACGGCGCGGCCGTGGACCAGCACCTGGCCCATGTGGCTGACGTCGAACAGGCCGGCGCTCTCCCGCGTCCAGAGATGCTCGGCGATGATCCCTTCGTACTGAACCGGCATCCAGTAGCCGGCGAACTCGACCATCCGGGCGCCGTGGCGGCGGTGCCAGCCGTCGAGCGGCAGGGTCTGCGGCGGCGGCGGCGGCTCACCCTCTGGCGCTCCGGTATACGGGGTACCGCGCGCCTGGTGGTCGTCGGTCGGGCCGTTGTGGACGTCTCGGCTCATGATTCGCCTTTCGCGACAGATTGGCCCAACGGCTGACGCCGCTTTCCAGCCTCACCCCCGTCTGTCGCTGCGCCTGAGAGCTTTGCCCCTTCGGCGGCTCCGGCTGTCACGCCGAGGCACTTTCCAGACTGTCAGGCGCGCGCGGTCCTTGGGCCTGAGAGATTCCGGGGGCGGTTGCTCCTTCGGCGTCCGCCATTGCCCGAGGGCGACGGCGGAACTCTCCCGCGCGGCCTTCCGGCAAATATTCCGCCGGAGACCGGGCCAGCCTTGGCGGCGGCCGCTGGCCGAGTCAATCGCCTAGCGAGTTGCGTTGTAGCGAAGCTGATCCGGGGTCAGCTGGAAGCCGACCAGGTGCTGGAAGGTGGCGCTGGCGACCGCTTCACGAACGACCGGGTCGGCCATCGGATCGATCGCCGCATCGGGGTCGCCGACCTTGCGCCGGCGAGTGATCAGCTCGCGAACATTCTCCGGAAGAGTCGCCGCCGCCCGCGAGATTCGCGCGGTCGCCTGCCCGCGGCTCTGTCCCCGGATGCTTCCCGCCGGAAAATCGATGGCGACCGCTCCGACCCGTTTTGCGACCACCCGGTCGCCGCCTTGGACGACCACGTCGAAGATCGGCAGAACCACCTGCCGCGGCTGCGACGGATCGCGCCGCGAGGCGACGACGTCGAACGTCGCGACCGAGACGATTTCGCTGCCGGTCTCCTGGCAATTGGCTCGGACGTTGGTGATTGCCGCCTCGATATCGATCGCCGACGCATCGCTGCTTCCGGCCGGGTCGAACAAGGTGATATCGCCGGTCGCGGCCGGGATCGCGACCTGCGGGCAGGCGCTGCGGATGGTGTAAATGCCGCCGGCCTCGAGATTGCCGCGGCGGCTGCAGCCGGCGGCGAGCAGGACGAGAACCATCATCGAGGCGATGCGAAGCTTCACTGGCGTTTTCCTTGGGCGGTCGCTGGAGGCTGTTGTCATAGGAACCGCCTTTCATTGCTGCAAGCGAGCGCTTACATCGCCCGCCGCGATGGCCGAAGCCCGTTCCCCCCTTCACGTGCTGATCGCGGCGCCGCGCGGGTTTTGCGCCGGGGTCGATCGCGCGATCCAGATCGTCGAGCTCGCGCTCGAGCGGTTCGGGGCGCCGGTCTACGTCCGCCACGAAATCGTCCACAATCGCTTCGTCGTCGATCGCCTGAAGGGCATCGGCGCGATCTTTGTCGACGAGCTCGACGAGGTGCCCGACGACCGCCCGGTGGTGTTTTCCGCCCACGGAGTTCCCAAGTCGGTTCCCGACGATGCCCGGACGCGCGGCCTGTCTTTTGTCGATGCGACCTGCCCGCTGGTCTCCAAGGTCCACCGCCAGGCCGAGCGGCTGATCGCCGACGGCCTGCATATCCTGTTCATCGGCCATGCCGGCCACCCGGAAGTTATCGGCACGTTCGGACAGGTGCCCGAGGGCTCGATCACGCTCATCGAAACGGTCGAGGACGCCGCCGAAGTCGCTGTCGAGGATGAGGGACGACTGGCGTTCCTGACCCAGACGACGCTCTCGGTCGACGACACCGCGGCGATCGTCGCCGCTCTCAAGCGCAGGTTCCCGAACATCAGGGCGCCGCGGAGCGAGGACATCTGCTACGCGACTTCCAACCGCCAGGCCGCGGTGAAGGCGATCGCCCGGCAATGCGAGAAGCTGCTGGTTATCGGCGCGCCCAACAGCAGCAACTCGCTGCGCCTCGCCGAGGTCGCCGAGCGAATGAACGTCCCCGCCCGGCTGATCGAGCGCGCCGCGAACATCGACTGGGACTGGCTCGGCCAGCCGCGCACGATCGGCATCACGGCGGGAGCATCGGCGCCCGAGCTGCTGGTCCGCGAAGTCGTCGACGCCCTCAAGCAGCGCTTCGAGGTCACCGAGGAGGAGGCCGACCACAGCCCCGAGCGGATGGTGTTCAAGCTCCCGCGCGAACTCGTCGCCTGAATGGCCGAACTTCCCAGCGTCGAGATTTTCACGGATGGGGCCTGCCGGGGAAATCCTGGCCCGGGCGGCTGGGCGGCGCTGATCCGTTCCGGCACCCGCGAAAAGGAAATCAGCGGCGGCGAAGCGCTGACGACCAACAACCGGATGGAGTTGACCGCCGCGATCGAGGCCTTGAACGCGCTCAAGCGGCCGTGCCGGGTCGAGCTTCACACCGACAGCAATTACGTTCGCGACGGGATCACGAAATGGATCCACGCATGGCAGCGAAACGGCTGGCGGACCGCTGACAAGAAGCCGGTCAAGAATGCCGATTTGTGGCAGCAGCTGCTCGACGCCGCCGCTCGTCATCAGGTGCGATGGCATTGGGTGAAGGGCCACAGCGGCCATCCGGAAAACGACCGGGTCGACGCCCTCGCCTGTGCCGAAGCCGACGCCCGGCGCGGCTGAGCGTTCAATATCGCGCGGTTTATGATAGGGCTCGGCCCTGAAACGGAAGGGGAGCGTCGATGCCAATCGAACTTAAACTGCTCGTCTTGTCTGCGCTTCTGGCGCTCGTGCAGATGATTGTCGCCGCCGCCGGAGCGCAATCGCAGGTCGGCCTCAACGTGCTTGCCGGCAACCGCGAGAGGATGCCGCCGCTCACCGGCTGGCCGCTGCGGGCGCAGCGCGCGCATCTCAACTTGCTCGAGAACCTCGTCGTGTTCGCGATCTTCGTGCTGGTCGCCAACGCGACCGGCCGCCTCAACGAGACGACGGCGCTCGGCGCCAATCTCTTCTTCTGGGGTCGCGTCGCTTATGCCTTGGTCTATGTCCTCGGCGTGCCGTGGATTCGGACCCTGATCTGGGGCGTGTCGGTCGCCGGGCTGCTGGTGATCCTGTCGCAGCTCTTGTGATTTAGCGAAACCGCGCCGGCGAGAACGGAGCCGGATCGATCCGGGCGACCATCGGCTGTGGCTCAGCGTCGAGAAGCAGCGCGGCGGCCATCTTCGCGGCCGCTGGCGCCGTCTGGATCCCGAACCCGCCCTGGCCGGCGCACCAGAAAAAGCCGGGCCCGGCCGGATCCTCGCCGTAAACCGGGATCCGATCGGGCGCGAAGCTTCTCAGCCCCGCCCATTTCCGCTCGACCGCTTCGATCGGCCAGTCGACGACCTTCTCGAAACGGTCAATCGCTATGGCGACGTCGATCTCTTCCGGGGCGGCGTCGCACGGATCGCTGTCGATTTCATCGTGCGGGCTCAGCCACACCGTCCGGTCGCCCTCCCCCTTGAAGTAGAAGGTGCCAGCGGAGTCGTCGACCAGCGGCAGGTCGCGAAGCCCGGACCGCCCGACCCGAAGCTGGACCATGGTCCGGCGCTTTGGAGTGACGGACAGTGGCTCCACGCCCGCTGCAGCGGCGACCTCGTCGGCCCAGGCGCCGGCGGCGTTGACGATGATCGCCGCGGCGACGGTCGAGCCGTCCTCGAGCCGAACCTCCCAACCGCGCCCGCCACGCCTTGCCGAGTGAAACCGGGCGTCCGTCCGAAGCTTGCCACCGGCTCGGCGGAACTGGCGCAAATAAGCGGAATGCAGGCCGGCGACGTCGATGTCGGCGCAGCCCGGCTCGAACAGAGCGCGCCGCCACTCGGGCCGTATCCCGGGCACCATTTGCTCGAGCTCTGCCCGTTCGACGACTCGGGCTTCGATCCCCGGCGGGATTTGCGGCAGTTCGTCGCGCGTGATGTGGAGGTCTCCGCGCGTGCGAAGAAAGCCGTGGTCGGCGAAATCGGCGGGCGGCCGGTCCAGGAACGGGCGCGACGCGGTCGTTAGCTGGGAGACGGTCTCGCCCCCGTAGCTTTCCAGCCAGAAGGCGGCCGAGCGCCCGGTCGAGTGAAGCCCGCACTGGCTTTCGGCCTCGACCAGAAGCACCGGGCGATTCGGTGCAAGCTCGGCGCCAAGGCTGGCCCCGGCGATTCCGCCGCCGACGATCAGGACATCAATTTCACGCACAGCCGGCGATGGTTACGGTTTTGAAAGCCGCGCCGTCTACCTCGGCGCCATGATGAATTTCGGATTCACCGAATCGCTGCTGGCAATTCTGGCACTGCTGCTCGTCGTGGCGGCGGTCATCGATGTGCGCACCTATGTGATCTCGAATCGGCTGAACCTCGCCGTCGCTTTGCTCGCCCCGGTCTTCTGGTGGTCCATCGGGCTGCCGCTGTGGCCGAATGTCGCGATCCAGCTCGCTTTGGCCCTTGGCGTCTTCACGCTTCTCGCTCTCCCCTTCTGTCTCGGCATGATGGGTGGCGGCGACGTCAAGCTCGGCGCGGCCCTGGCCTTGTGGTTCCCGCCCGACGCGATTCTGGCGTTCCTGGTGATCATGTCGCTCGCCGGCGGCGTCCTGACGCTTGTCGTGGTCGCCGTTCACCGGCTTCGAAAAAAAGAGGGCCGGCCCGAGATTCCCTATGGGGTGGCGATCGCAATCGGCGGTCTCGCGATTCTCACCCAACGCTTTCTTAACCAATTTGCCTGATGTCTGTCGCAATTCGAAGGGGCCCGCAGGGGAGGCGATTTCGCCATGGATTTTAAGAAAGTCGTGCTTCTAGTCGGAGCGCTCATGGTCGCGGCAGTGACTGCCATCATGGCCAAGAACATGTTCACCGGTGCCGGGGCCAACCAGGCCGCGGCAAGGCCCGCGGAAGAGCTGGGCGCCAAGGTGCTGGTTGCGCGCAAGGCGCTTCCGGTCGGCACCATCATCGACCCTTCGAGCATCGGTTTCGAGCCGTGGCCGAAGAACTCGGTCCAGCCGGCCTTCTTTGTCCAGGGCACTCCGGATTCCGATCCGTCGAAGTTGCTCGGGACCGTCGTCCGCTTTCCGATCACCGCCGGCCAGCCGCTGACCCGCGGTGCGCTGGTGGGACCGCAGGACCGCGGCTTCCTCGCCGCTGCGCTCGGCCCTGGAATGCGTGCGATCACCGTTCCCGTGGGCACGTCGGGCGGCGTCGCCGGCTTCGTTTTCCCGGGCGACCGCGTCGACATGGTGTTGACGCAGGACGTCAAGGGCGGCGGCGACGGCGCCCCGCTCAAGGTCTCCGAGACCATCATCCGCAATATCCGGGTGCTTGCGACCGACCAGCGGATCGACAGCAAGGACGCCGAGGGCAAGACGATCGTGAAGACGTTCAACAACGTCACGATCGAGGTCACTCCGCGGATCGCCGAAAAGGTCGCGGTCGCGCAGAGCCTCGGCAGCCTGTCGCTGTCGCTCCGCTCGATCGCCGATCAGACATCCGAGCTCGAGCGCGCGGTTGCGTCGGGCGAGGTCAAGGTGCCGCAGGGCACCGATCCGACCGACGAGCGCCGGCTTCTGACTGCGTTCGCCAATCGGCCAATGGACAAGAACACGACCTTTACGACCGGCGGCGACGTGTCGCGCTTTCAGCGCCGTTCGGTCCCGTCGGCGGCGCCTTCGGCCGCGGCCGGGACGTCGGCCGCCGCGCCTGTCCCGGCAGCCCCGGCCGGCCCCGTCGTGCGGGTGTCGCGCGGCAACAGTGTCTCTGTCGTTCCGGTGGGAGCTCGCTAACATGACAAGGTACAAAAACACACTCGCGACGGCGGCAATCGCCCTCGCGGTCGGCCTCGGCAGCGTCGCTGCCGCGGCGCCGGCGGCGGCGCAATCGGTGGCTTCGACGCCGTCGGAAACCTTGAACCTGTCGCAGGGGACCGGAACGCTGGTTCGCCTGTCCGGGCCGATGACCGACGTGTTCATTTCCAACGATTCGGTCGCCGACGTCCAGGTTCGCTCTGCTAGCCAGCTGTACATCTTCGGCAAAGGCCGCGGCGAGACCACCGTCTATGCGACCGGCAAGGGCGGACGGGTCGTCTATTCCGCCAACGTCCGGGTCGGCCACAACATCAGCTCCGTCGGCGAAATGCTCAATCTGGCTATGCCGGAAGCAAACATCAGCGCGACGCCGATGAACAATCTGGTCCTGCTGACCGGCACCGTTTCCGCGCCCGAAGATGTCGAGGAAGCGCAGCGCCTGGTCCAGGCCTATGTCGGCGAAGGCACGCAAGTGGTCAGCCGCCTGCGCAGCGCGACTCCGCTGCAGGTCACCTTGAAGGTCAAGATCGCTGAAGTCAGCCGGACCCTGCTCAAGTCGATCGGCGTCAACCTGCTGGCGGAAAGCGGCGGCATTGGCATCATGCAGGGACAGGGCATTTTCCTGCCGCCTCCCGGAGAGGTGAGCGAAACCGGCCCGCAAGTTCTGCGCAACGTCATCGGTTCGACGCTGTTTGGCCAGGGCAAGCTGTTTGGAATTGACGTCCTCAGCTCGCTCGATCTCGCCGAGACCGACGGCCTGGTGACAACTCTCGCGGAACCGAACCTCACCGCTTTGTCGGGCGAAACCGCCAGCTTCCTTGCCGGCGGCGAGTTCCCGATCCCGGTGTCGCAGTCGCTCGGCTCCGTCGCCATCGAGTATAAGCAATATGGCGTTTCCCTCGCCTTCACCCCGATCGTTCTTGCCGACGGCCGCATCTCGATGCGGGTTCGCCCGGAAGTGAGCGAGCTGTCGGCCGAAGGATCGATCCGCCTGAACGGCTTCGATGTTCCGGCCCTGACAACGCGGCGCGCCGAAACGACCGTCGAGCTCGGCTCGGGACAGAGCTTCATGCTCGCCGGCCTGCTTCGCAACACCAACACCAACAATATCGACAAGGCGCCGTTCCTCGGCGACCTGCCGATCCTCGGCGCCCTGTTCCGCTCGACCAGCTTCCGCCGTCAGGAAAGCGAGCTGGTGATCATCGTCACGCCGTACCTCGTGCGGCCGGTCAGCGGGCGCATGGCGCTTCCGACCGACGGTTACCGTGCGCCGACCGACGCCGAGCGGATCTTCCTGGGCCAGAACTACAAGGGCGTCAGCGGACCTGCCGCCACTGCGCCGGCTCCAGCCCCGACCATCGGCGGAACGGCCGCCACAACCGCCGCGCCAGGCTTCAAGCTGTGAGCCGGGCGATGAGAAAGGATGCGATGATGCGTACGAAACTGATCGCCGTTCTGCTCGCCTCCGCGGTTGCGAGCTGTGCGACTCCCGACAACGGTCCCGCCGATCGCGGCCTAAGCTCGGTCAACGAGCCGGTGCTCAGCCGGGCGACGTTCGCCCTCGACCTGGCTGCTCCTAGCGGAGCGCTCGCGCCGGAGGAATCGGCGCGGCTCGACGGCTGGTTCCGTGGCCTGGAGCTCGGTTACGGCGATTCGATCTACGTCGACGGCGCCTATTCCGACGAAGCGCGCGTCCAGGTGGCCGAAGTCGCCGGACGCTACGGGATGCTGGTGCTTCCGGCCGCGCCGGTGACCGCCGGGATGGTTCCCGCGGGCACCGTCCGGGTGGTCGTCAGCCGCAATCGTGCGGAAGTGCCTGGCTGTCCTAACTGGAGTACCGCAGCGGCGCCGAACTTCGAAAATCGCAGCATGTCCAATTTCGGATGCGGGGTGAATTCGAACCTCGCCGACATGGTCGCCAATCCCGAGGACCTGTTCCACGGCCGTGAAGGAACCGGCGTCGGCGACGCTCTGACTTCCAGCAAGGCCGTCGATTACTACCGCAAGGCCAAGCCGACCGGCGAAAAGGGCCTCCTGGACGTCAACTCGAAGAAGGATTGATGATGAACGCTCCGTTTCAGGCACGCGCCGGACTGCGCGACCCCTTCACCGCCTTCGTCTGCGACGATGCGACGGCCGACATGCTTCGTCCGGTCGCGGTCGAGCATGGCTGGAGCCCGGAGAAGGTCAACAAGGGCGGGCTTCGCAACGCGGTCCAGTCGCTGTCGGTTTCCGCCAGCCCGAACATCCTGTTCGTCGACCTGTCGGAATCGGCCGATCCGCTGAATGACATCAACGCGCTCGCGGAAGTCTGCGAGCCCGGCACGATCGTCATCGCCGCCGGCGCCGTCAACGACGTACGCCTCTACCGCGACCTCGTCTCCAGCGGCATCCACGACTACCTCCTGAAGCCGTTCACCGTCGACCAGCTCCGCGACAGCTTCGCCCATGCGCAGATGATCCTCTCGGGCCCGCGCGGCGAAGCCCAGGCCGACAAGCCGCACGTCATGGCGGCGGTAATCGGAGTCCGCGGCGGAGTCGGCGCATCGTCGATGGCGACCTCGCTGGCCTGGATGCTTGGCCAGCGCGCCCATCGCTCGACTGCGCTGCTCGACCTCGACGTGCATTTCGGAACCGGCGCGCTGTCGCTCGACCTCGAGCCCGGCCGCGGACTTACCGACGCAATCGAAAATCCAAGCCGTATCGACGGCCTGTTCATCGAGCGAGCCATGGTTCGCGCCAACGACAAGCTGTCGGTGCTGTCGGCGGAAGCGCCGATCCATCAGCCGCTGATGACCGACGGAAGCGCTTTCTTCCACCTCCAGGAAGAGATGCGCAACGCCTTCGAATCGACGGTGATGGACCTGCCCCGGCACATGCTGATTCAGCATGCGCACCTGGTCCACGATGCGCATGTCGCGGTGGTCGTCGCCGAGCTCACGCTTGCCGCCACCCGCGATGCTATTCGAATCCTCGCCTGGCTGAAGTCGAATGCTCCGCAGACCAAGGTGATCGTCGTCGCCAACGGCGTGCCCTCGGGCGGCGCCCTGGAAATCAGCCGCAAGGATTTCGAGCAGTCGATCGAGCGCTCGGTCGATGTCGTCTTCCCATTCGATTCCAAGCTTGCCGCCCAGTCGGCCAAGCTCGGCAAGCCGCTCGCGGAGATCGCGACCGGCAAGGCGGCCGCGCCGTTCAATTCGCTGCTCAACATGGTCCTTAGCCATGCCAGCGAGGATGGCGCGAACGAGGCCGCCGAGAAGTCGGGTGGGTCGAAGTCGTTGGTGGATAATCTCAAGTCGATGCTCGCCAAGCCGAAGGCGAAAGCGGCGTAACCATGCGGACGGCCGAGCCGAACGCCCGGCCGTCGCCTGAAAGGAATGGACGGTAGATGTTTCTCTATCTGATCCTCATCGCCGGAGCCTTCGGGGTCGCGCTGCTGCTGCTCAACCTGATGAGCGGCCCGTCGCCGGCGAAGGCGCTGAAACGGCGTATCGAAGCGATGAAGGAGCGTCATGCCGAAGGCGTGACGGCCGCCGCCCAGGCGCAAATCCGCAAGCTGATGGCGGCCCGCGTGAGCCGGTTCGACGGCTTTGCCTCGTCGATCATCCCGCGCCCGGCGCTGCTTCGCAAACGGCTCGAAATGACCGGCCGCGACATCGGCCTTGGCAAATATGCCTTGTTCTCGCTCGGGCTGGCGGCCTCGGTGATCGCCTTGCTTGCGATCCGCGGCGTGCCGTTCTTCCTCGCCTTTTTCGTCGGCCTGTTCGTCGCCCTCGGCGTCCCGCATTTCGTCATCGGCAAGATGATCACCCGCCGACTCAACAAGTTCAATTCCAACTTTCCCGACGCGATCGAGCTGATGGTGCGCGGCCTTCGCTCGGGCCTGCCGATCACCGAGACTCTCGGCATCGTCGCCGCGGAAATCGGCGGACCGGTCGGGCTTGAGTTCCGCGCCGTTGCCGACAAGATGAAGATCGGCCGGACGATGGAGGCGGCGCTCCAGGAAACCGCCGACCGGCTGGGAACGCCAGAATTCCAGTTCTTCGTGATCACCCTGGCGATCCAGCGCGAAACCGGCGGCAATTTGGCCGAAACGCTCTCGAACCTGTCCGACGTGCTTCGCAAGCGCGCACAGATGAAGCTGAAGATCCGCGCCATGAGCTCGGAGTCCAAGGCATCGGCGATGATCGTCGGCTCGCTGCCGTTCGTGGTGTTCACCCTCGTTTGGATGATCAACCCTGGTTACATGGGCGACTTCTTCACCGACCAGCGGCTGATCGTCGCCGGCCTTGGCGGGCTGGTGTGGATGAGCATCGGCGTGTTCATCATGGCCAAGATGGTCAATTTCGAGATTTGATGGGCGATTAGACCATGCAGGCTCCCGGCCCCACCCTTCTCGGCTTCGATGTCATCTGGATCGCAACGATCCTGAGCGCCGTAGCGACCCTCGCGGTGTTGATGGCGATCTATGCCGCAACCACCGTTCGGGACCCGATGATCCGGCGCGTCAAGGCGCTCAACGAGCGCCGCGAACAGCTCAAGGCCGGCATCGTCGCATCGACCAACAAGCGTAAGAAGCTGACCAATCGTAACCAGGCGGCGGACCGGGTCCGGGCGATCCTGAGCAAGTTCAAGATGCTCCAGGACGACCAGCTGCAAAAGACCCAGCGGCAGCTGATGCAGGCCGGTATCCGCACCAAGGATCTCGCTTTCTTCATCATTTTCGCGCGCTTCGTCCTGCCGGTGGTGCTCGGTATCGCCGCGGTCGTGCTCATCTACTGGTTCGACTTCTGGCCGAAGTGGGGCGGGTTCCGCCGCTACGCGACCGTCGCCGCCGTCCTCGTCGGCAGCTACAAGGCGCCCGACATCTGGCTCAAGAACAAGGTCACCAAGCGCAGCCACGCGATCCGCAAGGGCCTGCCCGATGCGCTCGACCTGCTGGTCATCTGCGCCGAAGCCGGCCTGACCGTCGATGCCGCCTTCGGCCGCGTCGCCAAGGAGCTGGGCAAGGCTTATCCGGAGCTCGGCGACGAGTTCGGCCTGACCGCGATCGAGCTGGGCTTCCTCAACGAGCGCCGCCAGG
>CAMPJH010000027.1 GCA_946886845.1 uncultured Sphingomonas sp.
GTCGACGTGCTGATCGCCACCCCGGGCCGGCTCAAGGACCTGTTCGAGCGCGGCAAGATCCTGCTGACCGGCTGCGAGCTGTTGGTGATCGACGAAGCCGACCGGATGCTCGACATGGGCTTCATCCCCGACATCGAGGAGATCTGCTCGAAGCTTCCCAAGTCGCGCCAGACGCTGCTGTTCTCGGCGACGATGCCGCCGCCGATCCAGAAGCTCGCGGCGCGTTTCCTGCGCGACCCGAAGCAGATCGAGGTCGCCCGCCCCGCAACCGCCAACATCAATATCGAGCAGCGGCTGGTCGAAGTCAGCGCCGACAAGAAGCGCGACGCGCTGCGCGACATCCTCCGCCATGAGGAGTTCAAGAACGCGATCGTGTTTTGCAACCGCAAGACCACGGTTCGCGAGCTGGCCACCAGCCTCAGGCGCTCGGGCTTCGCGGTCGGCCAGATCCAGGGCGACATGGACCAATCGGACCGGATCGCGGAGTTCGACCGGTTCAAGAACAACGAGATCAACATCCTGGTCGCGTCCGACGTCGCCGCCCGCGGCCTCGACGTCAAAGGCGTCAGCCACGTCATCAACTTCGACGTTCCGTGGCAGCCGGACGATTATATCCACCGGATCGGCCGGACCGGCCGCGCCGGAATGACCGGCATCGCCATCACGCTCGCGACCCGGGCGGATGCCGAGGCGGTCGCCGGCATAGAAAAGCTCGTCGGCCACAAGATCCCGCGGGCCGGCGCTTCGGCCAAGCATGCGAAACCGGCCGAGCCGGCGGAGAAGGCCGAGCCGAAAGCCGAGAAACCGGAGCGAAGGCAGGACAAGCGGAAGCCGCAGCGGGAGGCCGCGGCAAAACCGGCCCGCGAGCCATCGAAGGCCAAGCGGGCGGAAGAGAAGCCGGCCGCCAAGGAGCGCTCGCCGGTGGTCGAGGATATCAAGGACGAATGGAACGGACCGGTGCCCTCGTTCCTGTCGTTCAAGGCCGATTAGTCGCTACCCTGGGCTCCCGCCTTAGCAGGAGAACCGATGTAGCGCTTCAGGAACGCATCCGCGAATTGGCGCATTCGCCCGTCGCCGATGGCGTCGCGCATCGCCTGCATCAGCCGCTGGTAGAACCACAGATTGTGCTCGGTCATCAGCATCGCGCCGAGGATCTCGCCCGAACGGACGAGGTGATGGACGTAGGCCCGCTCGAAGCCGACGCAGGTCGGGCAAGGGCAGCCCGGCTCGATCGGCTCGCGGTCCTCGGCGAAGCGGGCGTTGCGGATGTTGATCGGCCCGTCGGCGGTGAACGCCTGGCCGGTCCGCCCCGAGCGGGTCGGCAGAACGCAGTCGAACATGTCGACGCCGCGAAGCACGGCCTCGACCAGATCGTCGGGCTTGCCGACCCCCATTAGATAGCGGGGGCGGTCGGCCGGAAGCATCGGCGCGGCGAAATCGAGCGTCCGGCACATCGCTTCCTGGCCTTCGCCGACCGCCAGCCCGCCGATCGCATAACCGTCGAAGCCGATCGCCGTCAGCGCCTCCGCCGAGCGGCCGCGCAATTCCTGGTCGAGGCCGCCTTGCTGGATCCCGAACAGGGCGCCGTCGCCGGAGAAAGCGGCCTTCGAGCGCTCGGCCCAGCGCATCGAACGCTCCATCGCCTCGCGCTGCTCCTTTTCGCTCGCCGCCGCAGGCATCAGCTGGTCGAAGGCCATGGCGATGTCCGACCCGAGCAGGCGTTGCACCTCGATCGACCGCTCGGGCGTCAGCAGGTGGCGACTGCCGTCGAGATGGCTGGCGAAAGCGACGCCCCCTTCGCTGACCTTGGTGAGTTCGGCGAGGCTCATCACCTGATAGCCGCCGCTGTCGGTCAGGATCGGCCGGTCCCAGCCCATGAAGCGGTGCAGGCCGCCGACGCGGGCAATGCGCTCGGCGCCCGGGCGCAGCATCAGATGATAGGTGTTGCCGAGAATGATGTCGGCGCCCGACGCGCGGACGCCGTCCGGCTTCATCGCCTTGACCGTCGCCGCCGTCCCGACCGGCATGAACGCGGGCGTGCGGATGTCGCCGCGGGCCATGCCAATGACGCCGGCGCGGGCGGCGCCATCGGACGCGCTGATCTTGAACGAAAGGCCGGTCACAGGGCCGCGGCCGTAGCCGAGTGCAGCCGGGCGGAATAGCCATTGCCAACGCCGAAGACCGGCAATAGCGTTGAGAAATGGGGGACATTTTCAAACGAGCGCTGGCCGCCGGCTTGTTCGTCGCATTGCCGATGAGCGCGGCCGCCAACACTTGCCCGCCGCGCGAGCCGGGCACTTATCCGTGGTCGACCGACGGCACGATGCCGGGGGACGAGTGGGCGTGGGTTTTCCTCGAGCTCGATAAAAAAGCCAGGGCCAAACGTTGCCTGATAGGCAAGAACAATATCGACGATTCCGACCGTCGGTTCTTCGTGTGCCGGGCGATGCAGGAAGACTGGCGCCCCGCGTCCGATGAGGCCGGCCAGGCGGTCGCGTCGACCACCGTGAAGCGCTTCTTCATCATTCGCGGCCCGGACCATGAGAAACTCATGCGGGCAGCTCGCAAGCGCTACCTCGCCGAGCATTCGGACGAACGGCCCGATTGCTACCCTGAAGGTTAGCTCAGAAGGCCCTGGCGATCCCGACGTTGAACTGCAGATAGCGGTAGGTGAAGCCGGTGCTGACCGGGGTGTTGGTGTAGAGCAGGCCGCCGGTCAGCGCCCAGTCCCTGTGGAAGGCCGGGCTGGTGAAGCGGGCGTTGAGGTAGCGCGAGCTGCGCCATTTGCTGGCTGAATCGCGCTGCGCGCCATAGCCGGCGGCGCCGAGCAGCTGCCAGCCGTCGACGAAGCGTCGAACCTGCACCACCGGCAGCACCTCGGCGTACCAGCGCGGCGAGTAATAATCGAACTGGCCGGGATCGCTGCTTCGGAAATAGCGGGTCCGAAGCTGCGCGCTTAGCCCCCATTCGGGCTTCACGACATGGACGTAGGTCGCGCGCAAATGGCTGCGGACATTGCCGCCGGTGAACGGCTGGACTCCGGCGAACAGGGTGAGAATGTTGCGGTCGTCGGCCGGCAGGTCGATGGCCGCGCCGGCGAAGGTGTAATAGATCCGTCGCGTGACGCCGAGCGGGGTTTCGACGATCTCTCGCTCGACGAACAGCTCCTTACGGATCCGCGCCTCGTCGTGGATCGACGCCGAGCCGAGCAATGTACGGCCGTCGGTGCCGACGGTCGCGTTCCATTTCCACGCGCCGAGACTATCCGCCGCGCGCAGGTAAGCTCGCTCCATCGTGCGGCTCTCCTGGCCGAGCGGCGTGAATTTCGCGCGCTCGATGCGAAAGCCGAGCCGGCGCTCGGGGCCGTCGTACCGCAGGTCGAAGCTGATTCCGGTCTTGAGGACGACGGTATCCTCGGCATCGGACGAGTAGAAGACGTCCGCGCCCGCTGCCGGCGCGGAGGCAGCGGCGGCGAGCGCGAGGGCCAGCGAAACGCCGGTCACTTCGTGCCCCATTTCTTGCGAAGCCCGGCGATTTCGGCGGCGTAGCCCCACACGCACACCGGCTGCATCATCAGCGCGTAGCAGAGCAGGTAGAAGACCAGCCCACCGGGATTGTGGCGGACCTTGAGCCCCTGCCCGCGGAACATCCGCGACTGGGTGCGGAAGATCACCAGGTTCCACAGCGCGGCCAGCGGAAGCACCGCCAGGGTCATCAGCCCGGCGATCCAGTAGAGCTGGAAAAGCACCGCCGCCAAGACGCCCGGGATGAAGACCAAGGTGTAGGTCAGGTCGAGCGGCAGGAACAGCAGGTTCCACCAGATGAACATCGCCGTCAGCCGCGGCTTGAACAGCAGGGATTCGTGATGGTGGAGCGCTTCGACCAGGCCGCGCGACCAGCGCTGCCGCTGGCGGGCGAACTGGCGGAATGTGTTGGGGGCGTTGGTCCAGGCGATCGCGTCCTCGGCATAGCCGATGCGATAGCCGCGATTGAGCAGCGCCCAGCTGACGACGATGTCCTCGCCGACCGTCTCGGGCCAGCCGCCGACCTCAACCAGCGCCGGCTTGCGATAGATTGAGAAGGCACCCTGCGCGACGAGCGTTCCCTGATACAGGCTCTGCATGCGCTTCACCGCGGCAATGCCGTGGAAATAGTCCCACTCCTGCGCGCCGGTAATCAGATTCTCTCGCGAATTGCGGACCAGGATTGCCCCGGCGACCGCCTGGGTTCCGGGCGGGTCGGACAGCAGCCGCTCGACGATGAATGTCAAAGCGTCGCTGTTGAGCCGGGAATCGCCGTCGACGGTGACGATCAGGTCGTGCGAGGCCATTCTGAGCCCGTCATTGAGCACTGCCGACTTGCCGCGATTGTCCGGGAAGTTGAGGACCCGCACATCGATGTTCGGAAGGAAAATGAGATCGTCGACGGCGCGCTGCGCGACTTCGGCGGTGCGGTCGGTCGAGCCGTCGTTGAGGACCAGCACCTCGAGCGGGCCGGAATAATCCTCGGCGGCGATCGTCTTCAACGTGTCGGCGATCGCCGCTTCTTCCTGAAAAGCGGCGATGAGGACCGTCACGCCCGGATAGGAGGCTTGCTGGCGGCGTTGCGGCCGGCGGTCGAGCAACAGGCTGACCACCAGGAACATATTCATGAAGCCGGGAACGTAGGCGATGAAAGTGATCGCGAAGAGCGCGAACAGCGGGTGAGTCGATTCGCCGAGCGACGCCATCCACGGGCGCGAGACGATGACGCTGAACAGCAGCCAGCACAGCGCCGCGAGGCAGGCGATGGCGAACTTGGCGGACACGCGAAGATAGACGCGCTGCCCCTTGCGCAGAGGCGCGCGAGCGACTGATGCCATGAGTGTTGAACCGACCCCGCGTTACCCGTTGCCCGGCAACCGGTTATCGCATCGGCCGTTAAAGTGCGCTAAACATTTGATTTATAACGGATATATCTTAATCCATTCTGGATTCACTCATGGCCGCGCAAAAGCAGGCTTGCGTCGCCATAGCTGTAGAAGCGGTAACCGTGGGCGATGGCGTGGGCATAGGCCGATTTCATAGTGTCGAGGCCCATCAGCGCGCTGACCAGCATGAACAGGGTCGATCGCGGCAAGTGGAAATTGGTCATCAGGCCGTCGACAGCCTTGAAGCGATAGCCCGGGGTGATGAAGATCGCCGTGTCGCCTTCGAACGGTTGGATCGTCCCGTCGTCGCCGGCCGCGCTTTCGATCAGCCGGAGCGAAGTGGTTCCGACGGCGATGATTCGGGCGCCGGACGCGCGCGCCGAGTTAAGGCGATCGGCCGTCGCCGGATCGATCCGGCCCCACTCGGCATGCATCTTGTGCCCGGCGATCGTCTCCGACTTGACCGGCAGGAAGGTGCCGGCACCGACATGCAGGGTCACCGTCTCGCGCCTCACCCCCCAACGGTCGAGCGCGTCGAACAGGCGCTGGGTGAAATGCAGCGCCGCGGTCGGCGCCGCGACGGCGCCCTCCTCGCGGGCGAACACCGTCTGGTAATCCACGCGATCGGCGTCGTCGGCCGGCCGTTTCGAGGCGATGTAGGGCGGCAACGGCATCTGGCCGGCCCGCTCGACCAGCTGTTCTATAGGTTCCTGCCCGTGAAATTGGACGAGAAAAGTCCCGTCGTCCGAGCACCTGACCGCGGATGCGGAGACCCCGCAGGCGAAATCGACTCGGTCGCCGGCGCGCAGCCGCCTGGCGTTGCGGACGAACGCCCACCAGCTTCGCGGCCCTTCGCGCTTGTGCAGGGTAACCCCGATCCGGGCGTTTCCGCGGCGCCCTTCGAGCTGCGCGGGGATGACCTTGGTATCGTTGAACACCAGGACGTCTCCGGGCTGCAGCAGGTCCGGCAAGTCGGTCACCTCATGGTCGGAAAGTCCGGCGCCGTCGACCAGTAGCAGCCGGGCCGAATCGCGCGGCCGCGCCGGGCGCAGCGCGATCCGCTCGGCGGGAAGGTCGAAATCGAAGTCGGCGACGCGCATCAGCGCGCCGATTAGCTTCCGATCGTGGCTTTGACGATCCTGGTCGGCTCGGCCGGCGGCTCGCCGGGCGCGATCTTGTCGACCGCGTCCATTCCGGCGGTCACCCGACCGATCACCGTGTAATTGCCGTTGAGCGAGCCGTTCGGCACGAACATGATGTAGAACTGGCTGTTGGCGCTGTCGGTGCTGTCGCCGGTGCGGGCGGCGGCGACGGTCCCGCGAAGATGAGGGAGCGCGTTGAACTCGGCCTTGAGATCGGGCAGCTGCGAGCCGCCCTCGCCGGTCCCGGTGGGATCGCCGCCCTGCGCCATGAAGCCCGGGATCACCCGGTGGAAGGGTGTGCCGTTGTAAAAGCCGGCCCGGGCCAGCGCCTGGATCCTCTGGACATGCAGCGGCGCGGCGTCGGGGCGAAGCAGGATGACCACGGTCCCGCCGTTCGACAGCTGCAAGGTGAGCCGGTTGGCCGGATCGGCGGCTACCTCGGCCGGGGCGTTGATCGGAAGCGCCGGCTGCGCCGGAGGCGCCGGCTGCGCAGCGATCAAGACGAAGGCAGCGAATGGAAGGGCGAGCAGTTTCATGTTGGGGCTTCTCTTAGGTGCGGGCGAGTTGCCGAGCGACGTCAGCGGCAACGGCGGGCGTCACGAACTTGTCGATCGACCCGCCATAGCGCGCGATCTCCTTAACCAGCCGCGACGCGATCGGCTGGAGCGAAACCGCGGCCATCAGGAACACAGTCTCGATCTTGCTGTTGAGCTGCTGGTTCATGCCGGCCATCTGGAACTCATATTCGAAATCGCCGGCTGCCCTGAGGCCGCGGATGATGATCGATGCGCCCTCGCGCTCGGCGAAGTCCATCAGCAGCGAATCGAAGTCTACGACCTTGATATTGCCCTCGATCCCGGCGGTTTCGCGGCCAACCATTTCGAGCCGCTGCTCGAGCGAAAACAAGGGCTGCTTCGACGGGTTCGTGGTCACCCCGATCACCAGCCGGTCGACCAGATGCGTCGCCCTGCGGATGATGTCGAGGTGGCCCAGGGTGACCGGGTCGAAAGTGCCCGGATAGACGCCGACGCGTTCCATTATCGATCCCGCTCGATTGCGAAGCGCGCGATTGCGCGCAGCATGTCCGCCTCTTCGCCATGGTCGGACAAATGGTCAATGGCTTGCTCGACCAGCACCCGCGCCTGCTGGCGGGCACGGTCGGGCCCGAGAAGGGAGACGAAGGTCGCTTTTCCCGCCTTGGCGTCCTTGCCGGTACGCTTGCCGGCGGTCGCCTCGTTGCCGCTATGATCGATGAGGTCGTCGGTAATCTGGAAAGCGAGGCCGATGTTGCGGGCATAGCCGCGATAGGGCGTCCGGGCCTCGCGGGCGAGGCGGATGATGATGCACGGCGCCTCGACCGCATATTCGATCAACGCGCCGGTCTTGAGCTGCTGCATCCGGGTGACGTCGGGAAGCTCTAGCGACCGCCCCTCGGCTGCCAGGTCCATCATTTGCCCGCCGGCCATGCCGTTCGGCCCCGAAGCCTGCGACAGCTCGAGCACCAGGTCGGAGCGGACGTACGGGTCCTTGTGAGTCGCTTCGTGGGCGAGGATCTCGAAGGCCAGCGCGTGCAGGCTGTCGCCGGCAAGCACGGCGGTGGCTTCGTCGAACGCCTTGTGGACGGTCGGCTTGCCGCGGCGAAGATCGTCATTGTCCATTGCCGGAAGGTCGTCGTGGATCAGCGAATAGACGTGGATCGCCTCGATCGCGGCCGCGACCCGAAGCGCCTGCTCGTCGTCGATTCCGAACAATCGCGAGGCGGCGATGGTCAGGAGCGGCCGCAGCCTCTTGCCGCCGCCGATCGCGGCATGGCGCATCGCCGCGAACAGGGAATCGCGGCTGTCCCCAGGTGCTGTCAGCAGGCGCGAGAAGAAATCGTCGACCTCGGCAGAAACCCGGTCGGCTTCGGCTTCGAGGTCGAGCCGCGTGCCGTCGACGATCTCAACCGGCATCGAGCGGAGTCACGCCCGACGGCTTGCCATCGCTTGCAAAAGCGATCTGCTCGATCCGCGCCTGGGCGGCCTTGAGACGCGCCTCGCAATGACGCTTCAGGCGATCGCCCTCCTGATAGAGCTCGATCGACTGGTCGAGCGGCGCCTCGCCCTTTTCAAGCGTCCGGACGATCTCCTCGAGCCGCGCCAGCGCGGCTTCGAAGCTCAGATCGCTCGGGCTCGCGTCGGTTTGGGGCTCGGGCGTGTCCATGCGGCGAAGGAATGAGCCTCTACAGGCCGCGAATCAACGCTTGAATGGATCGCGGATGCCGGGGAGGATTTCGTCCGGCGCCAGGGTTTCTCCGGCCTCGGCGGCCGCAAGCGCAGCCTCGGCGTCGCGGGCATGCTGCTCGCGCTCGGCACGGAGCTCGTCGATCAGCGCCTGACGGTCCTCTTCGAAATGCGAGTCGGTCGGAGCCGCGGTTCCGGCGGCTTTCTGCGCCTTGGCGACCGCCGCATCGAGCTCGCGCTGGCTGGTCAGGCCGAGGGTCACCGGATCCTTCGGGGTGATGTTCGCCATGTTCCAGTGGGTGCGGTCGCGGATCGCCGAGATCGTCGTCCGGGTGGTTCCGATCAGCTTGCCGATCTGGCCGTCGCTGAGCTCGGGATGGTTGCGCACCAGCCAGGCGATCCCGTCCGGCTTCTCCTGACGCTTCGACAGCGGCGTATAGCGCGGGCCCCTGGTCCGGCGGACTTCATCCGGCTTCTTCTGGATCTGCAGCTTGTAGTCGGGGTCCTTCTGGCCCTTCTCGATTTCCTCGTGGGTCAGCTCGCCGGAACGGATCGGGTCGCGGCCGGTCAGCTTGGTCGCAGCCGTGTCGTCGGCGATCGCCTGGACCTCGAGGATGTGAAGGCCGCAGAATTCGGCGATCTGCTCGAAGGTCAGCGAGCTGTTCTCGACCAGCCAGGCGGCGGTCGCATGGGGCATAAGCGGCTGGGCCACTCTCATCTCCGTTTGAAATGAATAGGGCCGCCCCTCTCGGAACGGCCAGTCGACCGGACGATTACTCTCGGCGCGGCTGCTCGGCAAGTGCCTGGCGCTTTATCCGCCGACTTCGAGGACGATCTTTCCGACATGCTCGCCGGACTCCATCCGGGCATGCGCCTTGGCCGCCTCGTCCAACGCGAACGTCGAGTCGATTACCGGCTTGAGCCGGCCGCCCTCGACGAACGGCCAGACGGTCCTGGCGATTTCGTCGGCGACCATCGTCTTGAACTCGACCGAGCGCGGCCGAAGGAAGGAGCCGGTCAGCATCAGCCGCCGCCGCATAAGTTCGGGAATGGTGATTTCGGCCCTGGCGCCGCCCTGGAAGGCGACCGAAACGTGGCGCCCGTCGTCGCCGAGGCAGGCGAGGTTGCGCGGCACGTAGTCGCCGCCGATCATGTCGAGAACGACATCGACGCCGCGCCCGTCCGACAACCGCTTGACCTCTTCGACGAAGTCCTGGGTGCGGTAATTGATGGCGTGGGCCGCGCCCAGCTCTTCGGCTCGCCGGCACTTGGAATCGGTCCCGCAAGTGACGATCACCTTCAGCCCGAACAGATTGCCGAGCGCGATCGCCATCGTGCCGATGCCGCTGGTGCCGCCATGGACCAGGATGGAGTCGCCGTCGGCGGCGAAGCCGCGCTCGAACAGATTCGACCAGACGGTGAACAGCGTTTCCGGGATCGCGGCCGCTTCGATCAACGAGAGCGCTTCCGGTACGGCAAGGCAGGTTCCGGCCGGGGCAACGCAATATTCGGCGTAGCCGCCGCCTGAGACCAGCGCGCAAACCGTCTGGCCTAGCAGGGGCTCCGCGCCCTCGCCCGCCTCGACCACCTCGCCCGAGATTTCGAGGCCGAGGATGTCGGGCGCTCCGGGGGGCGGCGGATAGAGGCCGCGGCGCTGCAGGATGTCGGGTCGGTTCACCCCAGCCGCGGCGACCTTGACGAGCACCTCGGCCCGACCCGGCCTCGGCACCGGCCGCTCGACGAGCGCCAGCTCCTCGGCCCCGTCGGGTTGCGGGGCCACGAGTGCCTTCATCGTCGCCGGAATGCTGCTGGTCACGATGCGGCGGCTTATTGACTTGGGCGCTTGCCGGGTCAACGATTCGGCCATGGACCTGGAAGACCTCTTCCCGAGCAAGCCCGGCGACCCGCTGGCCGAGCTCAAGAAGCAGGACCTCGACCCAATCTCGATCGAGGAGCTCCACGAGCGGATCGCGGCGCTCAAAGAGGAAATTGCCCGGGTCGAGGCGCATATCGAACGGGTCCAGAGCCATCGCTCGGCGGCCGAAGAGCTGTTCAAAAAGCCGTAGCGTTCAGCCTGCGAACAGGCGGGCGCCTCCATAAACTGGGGATAAGCGGCACCGCGCCTCTTGATTGCGCGTTGCCCGCATATGACATTGGAATGAGAGAGCCCGGGCCTCTCCCGGAGCGGTGGGAGTACCAACCTAAATGCCTAGTTTTGCTCGCGAACTCGAACAGACCCTGCACAATGCGCTTGGCGAGGCCAGCCGCCGCCGGCACGAGTACGCGACCCTCGAACATCTGCTGATCGCCCTGATCGACGACGAGCATGCGTCGAAGGTGATGACCGCCTGCGGCGTCAGCCGCGACGAGCTTCGCGCCAGCGTCAAGCATTACCTCGACAATGAGCTCGGGGCGCTGGTCGCCGACACCAGCACCGACCCGACGCCGACAAGCGGCTTCCAGCGAGTAGTCCAGCGTGCGATCCTGCACGTCCAGTCGTCCGGCCGCGACGAAGTGACCGGCGCCAACGTGCTCGTCGCCTTATTCTCCGAGCGCGAGAGCTACGCCGTCTATTTCCTCCAGCAGCAGGACATGAGCCGGCTGGATGCGGTCACCTACATCAGTCACGGGGTCGGCAAGGGCGAAACCCCGGCCGAAGCGCGGCCACCCGAAGGGGTCGAGGACAAAGGCGAAAAGGAGGGCAAGAAGGAAAGCGCCCTCAAGCAATTCACCGTCGACCTCAACGAGAAGGCGCGCGCCGGCAAGGTCGACCCGCTGATCGGGCGCATGCCGGAGGTCGACCGGACCGTGCAGATCCTGTGCCGGCGGTCGAAGAACAATCCGCTCTACGTCGGCGATCCGGGCGTCGGCAAAACCGCGATCGCCGAAGGCCTCGCCCGAAAGATCATCGAGGGCAACGTCCCCGACGTGCTCAAGCCGGCGACCATCTACGCCCTCGACATGGGCGCGCTGCTCGCCGGCACCCGCTACCGCGGCGACTTCGAGGAGCGGCTGAAGGCAGTGGTGTCCGAGCTCGAGAAGCTGCCCGACGCGATCCTGTTCATCGACGAGATCCACACGGTGATCGGTGCCGGGGCGACATCGGGCGGCGCAATGGATGCGTCCAACCTGCTGAAGCCGGCGCTGTCGTCGGGCGCGATCCGCTGCATCGGCTCGACCACCTACAAGGAATTCCGCAACCATTTCGAGAAGGACCGGGCGCTGCTCCGGCGATTCCAGAAGATCGACGTCAACGAACCGACGATCGAGGACACAATCAAGATCATCGCCGGCCTGCGCTCGTCGTTCGAGGGCCACCACAACGTCCGCTACACGCCGGACGCGATCAAGAGCGCGGTCGAGCTTTCGGCGCGCTACATCCACGACCGCAAGCTGCCCGACAAGGCGATCGACGTGATCGACGAGGTCGGCGCGATGCAGATGCTGGTGCCTCCGAGCCGCCGAAAGAAGGTGATTACCCCCAAGGAAATCGAGTCGGTGGTCGCGACCATGGCCCGGATTCCGCCGAAATCGGTGTCGACCGACGACAAGCGCGTGCTCGAGCATCTCGAAGCCGACTTGAAGCGCGTCGTCTTCGGACAGGATTTGGCGATCGAAAAGCTGGCCTCGGCGATGAAGCTGTCGCGGGCCGGCCTGCGCGATCCCGACAAGCCGATCGGCAATTATCTGTTCAGCGGACCGACCGGGGTCGGCAAGACCGAGGTCGCCCGCCAGCTGGCGTCGATCATGGGCATCCCGCTGCAGCGCTTCGACATGTCCGAATATATGGAGCGTCATGCGGTCAGCCGACTGATCGGCGCGCCGCCGGGCTATGTCGGCTACGACCAAGGCGGGCTGCTGACCGACGCGGTCGACCAGCACCCGCACAGCGTGCTGCTGCTCGACGAGATCGAGAAAGCGCACCCCGACCTGTTCAACATCCTTCTGCAGGTGATGGACCACGGCAAGCTCACCGACCACCACGGCAAGACGGTCGATTTCCGCAACGCCATCCTGGTCATGACCACCAATGCCGGCGCGTCCGACATGGCGCGCGAGTCGATCGGCTTCGGCGCGGCCAGCCGCGAGGATGCGCAGGAGGACGCGGTCAAGAAGATGTTCACGCCGGAGTTCCGCAACCGGCTGGATGCGATCGTTCCGTTCGCCTACCTGCCGCCGGCGGTCGTCGCTCGAGTCGTCGACAAGTTCATCCTGCAGCTCGAGCTTCAGCTGGCGGACCGCAACGTCCACATCGATCTCGACGACGACGCCCGCAAATGGATCGTCGAGCGCGGCTATGACAAGCTCTACGGCGCCCGCCCGATGGCCCGGCTGGTGCAGGAAAAGATCAAGCAGCCGCTCGCCGAGGAGCTATTGTTCGGCAAGCTGGTCAACGGCGGCGAGGTCAAGGTCCGGATCAAGGACAATGCGCCGGCTTTCGAGATCACTCCGGCGGCACCGAAGGCAGGCAGAGCGAAGCCGAAAGCCAAACCCGCTCGGGCAAAGAAGAAGGCCGGTGGAGTGGCTCCCGCGGCGGAGTAGCGGCTGCAACCCTCTTGAGGTGCGCGGGTTAGAGCGTAAAGGCGGTTTCCCGCCCCCTCAGGAGGACAAGAGGACAATGAGGAAATTCCGTTGGCTCGCGGCCGCCGGAGTCGCGCTCGCGGCCATTGCCGTGTCGGCGCAGCCGACCGCGACGTTCGATCCCGCCCGACTGTCGCAGCACGTCCAGACCCTGGGATCGGACGCGTTCGAGGGCCGCGCCCCGGCAACCGCCGGCGAAACCAAGACGGTCGCCTATCTCAGCGACCAATTCGCCAAGGCCGGACTCCAGCCGGGCGGCGACCTCAAGGACGGCAAGCGTCTGTGGACCCAGGCAGTCCCACTGCTGCGCTCCGAATTCGCGGCGGCGCCGCGGATCAGCGTCGAAATTGCCGGGAAGCCGACGGCGCTGGCGCAGGGCGAGCAGATTGCCGTGCGGGCGCCGACCAACGGCGACAAGGCGATGACGATCGACGACGCGCCGCTGGTGTTCGTCGGCTACGGCGTCAGCGCGCCCGAACGGAACTGGGATGACTACAAGGGCGCGGACCTGCACGGGAAGGTTGCGGTCGTGCTGATCAACGATCCGGACTACGAGACGGCGCAGCCCGGCGCGTTCGACGGAACGGCGGTCACCTACTACGGACGCTGGACCTACAAGTACGAAGAGGCCGCGCGTCAGGGCGCCGTGGGTGTATTGATCGTCCATGAGACCGCGCCGGCGGCTTACGGCTGGAGCACGGTC
>CAMPJH010000028.1 GCA_946886845.1 uncultured Sphingomonas sp.
GGCCCCAGCCGCTGCTGCGGCCCTTGCGCGATGCTCCGGCCAGCTCGCTGAGGCCCCAGAGGATGATCGCCGCGTCACCGGCATCGAAGCCGCCGCCTCGCCCCTTCCGTCTTTTCGATGCAGGCAAACCGCCGAGATAGCGTCGGCCGCCGGCGCGCCGGAACATCGACAGCAGGATGAAGCCGGCGATCATCGCCCAGAAGGCGATCGGCAGGAATCCGGGGCTATCCTTCTCCCGGGCTGCCTCTCGAGACTCGGCCTCGGCGACGTTCTCGCGCGCTTGTTCCGAAGGGAGACTCATCTGCCGAACGATTGCGTCGGCTCCGGCCATGACCCCGCCGGCCATGTCGCCGTCGCGGAAGCGCGGCAGGATGTCGTCGCGGATGATCCGTCCGGCGAGGATGTCGGGAAGGAAGCCTTCGGCGCCGTAGCCCGTCTCGATCCGGACCTTCTTTTCGTTGGGCGCGACGAGCAGGATCACGCCGTCGTCATTCTCTTTGCCGCCGAGCTGCCAATAACGGCCGAGGCGATAGCCATAGTCCTCGATCGTCAGGCCATCGAGGCTCTTCACCGTCGCGACGACGAACGCGCGACCGGTCTGTGCGAGCAGGGCTTCGGACTTGGCTTTGAGCTCGGCCTCCTGCTCGGGCCGCAACAGATCGGCTTGATCGACAACCGACGATCCGCCGTGCTCAGGGAAAGTCTGCGCCGCGGCCGGGACGGCCAGAGCGATCAGCGCCAGCCACAGGACGGCGAGGAAGCGTGCCACCTCAGCTCGCGTTGAAGTTCACCTGCGGCGCAACCTCCGCGCCCTCCGCCGCCTCGAACGGCACTTTCGGCTTGGCGCCGTAGAAGATTCGCGCGCCGATCGCGTCGGGGAAGGTGCGGATCGTCGTGTTGTACCGGCGAACCGCCTCATTGTAGTCGCGCCGCTGGGTGCGGATTCGGTTCTCGGTGCCCTCCAGCGCGACCATCAGATCGGCGAAGCGCTGCTGGCTCTGCAGCTGCGGATAGCGCTCCATGATGACCGTTCCGAGCAGGCTGCGGGCCTGCGACAGCCCGGCCTGCGCCTGGTTGTAGGCCTGGACCGCCTGCGGATCATCGAGCTGTTCAGGGGTCAAATTGACCGACGTCGCCCGGGCGCGCGCTTCGGTGACCTGGGTCAGGATCTGGGTTTCGCTTCCAGCCGCCGCTTTCACCGTCTCGACCAGGTTGCCGACCAAATCGTTGCGGCGCTGATATTCCGCCTGCAGGTTGGCGAACTCTGCATTGACCTGCTCCTCGGCGGTCGGAACCGAGTTGAGCCCGCAGCCGGCGAGCGTCAGAGCGGCGAGCGGCGCGAGCAGTCGAAAGCGGCTGAGCAGTGACATTTTCGTTTCCCCTGAAGAACGAGGGTTGGATAGGTAGAGGGGCGCGGGCGCGCATTCAACGCTGCTTCTGGAAAGGAGTTTGGAATGCTCAAGGAATTTCGGACGTTCATCGCGCGCGGCAACGTGCTCGACCTTGCCGTTGCGGTCATCATCGGCGCCGCCTTCGCGACGATCACCACCAGCCTGACCGAGGACCTGATCATGCCGGTGATCGGGGCGATTTTCGGCGGCCTCGATTTTTCGAGCTACTTCGTGCTGCTCGGCCCGGTGCCGGAAGGTTATCGGGGTAGCTTGTCCGATTATGCCGCGCTTAAAGCCGCGGGCGCGCCGGTGCTCGGCTGGGGCCAGTTCGTGACCGTGCTGATCAACTTCCTGATCCTCGCCTTCATCATCTTCCTGATGGTGCGCGCGGCGAACCGGCTGGCTGGCCGGAAGCCGGACGCCGCCGCTCCGACCGAAGTCGAGCTGCTTGCCGAGATCAGGGACGAGCTGAAGAAGCGCTAGCTACTTCGGCCGCCCGCTGTAGCCGGCGGCTTTGCGCAGCGCGTCGCCGTCCATCACATAGCCGTCGCTGACCACGGTCACGACCCGGCGCAGCGCGCCGAGGTCGGTCGAGACGTCGCCGTCGACCAGCACCAAGTCGGCCTCCTTGCCGACCGCGATCGAGCCGGTGCGCCGGTCGGCGCCGACCACCCGCGCTGGAACGATGGTCGCCGTCTGCAGCGCTTCGGCCGTGGTCATCCCGGCCTGCTGGTAGATTTCGAGCTCGCGGATCAGCTCGATCCCCCAGCCGTCGGTGCCGGCGACGATCGGGACGCCGGCCTCGTGCAAGGCGCCGACCAGCTCGACCATCTTCGCGTAGCTCTTGCGGTAATCGTCGCGCGTGTAGCCCTCGACCAGCGGATGACCGCCCGCCTTGAACGAGCGGTCCAGCACCGGCGAGATGATCCCCATGTACGGCGCATAGGCCGGCGCCGGGCTGCCGCCGTCCAGCGTCAGCGCGCCTTCGAAGATGCCGATGGTCGGATCGACGATGGTCCCGCGCTGTTTCAGCTCGGCGATGAAGGCGCGCATTTCGGCCGAGTTCCAGTCGATATCCTTGGCGAAGCGCGCCGGCCCCTCGATCCGCTGGGCGGTGTTGGCCTTGTCGACGACTTCCTGCGGCATCGCCTGCATGACGACGAAGTTGAGGTGGGTGAGCTCGTCATAGCCGGCGCGGACGGCGTCCAGCGGCCGCATGGTCGCCGGGACATGGCCGGAAACGTGCAGCCCGAGCTTCTTCGCCTCGGCGGCGCCCGGAGCGATCCACGCCGGATTCATCGACGTGTAGAATTTGACGCCCCACAGGCCGGCCTCCTTGATCTTCCGCACCGCGGCGATCGTTTCGGCCTCGCTGGTGACGGTGATCGCCCCCTGCGCCGCCAGCGGGTCCTTCTTGTCGACCAGCACCGAAATGAACGGCTCGCCCATCAGCAGGTCGCCCGACGCCCGGCGCTCGAGCGTCGAATGGGCGCGTTCGATCATCGTCCCAGGGCTTCGGAAGCTGGTGATGCCGTTGGCCATGTTGGCCAGCACGTCCCAGTCGTCGCCGATGTGCATGTGCGCGTCCCAGATGCCGGGGACGAGAGTCTTGCCCTTGCCGTCGATGACTCGCGCGCCGTCGGCGGCAATCGAGCCCGCGGCGCCAATCGCCTTGATCTTGCCGTCAGCGGCTAGCACCGCCTGATTGTCGACGAACACGCCCTTGTCGGCGTCGAACAATCGGACATTGTCGAACAGAACAGGGGCCCTCGCCTCGGCCTTCAGGAAGCTGTGGGCGATGTCCTTGACCTGGGCGGCCGTGGTCGCCTCCTGCAGGTCGCGCATCGCCTTGGCGTTGGCCTCGAAGCCGGCGGGCAGGACCGAAATCCAGCCGACGTCGGCGAAATATTTGTCCTGCTCGTCGAGCCACACCGGAAGCGGCGAGGAGAAGATGCCGCGAACCGAGGCGAGCTTGACGGTCTTTGGACCGTTCGGGCCCTGAATCGTCAGGCTCGGGCCGATCGCCAGTGTCGCATGGCCGCTCGGCAGCAGGTCGAGGCCCGCGGCCCCCGCGGCAACCAGCCTGTCGATCAGCAAGCCGTTGGCCAGCGGCACGCCGCTGGTCGGGACGTAATAGCCGCTGCGCTCGCTGCTGCCCGAATCGGCGGTGCTCTTCCACGTCGCCTTGCCGTTCTCGAACGCAAAGGTCTCTGCGGCGTCGCCGCTCGGCGTGATTCCCCGACTCTCGATCCATTCCGGCAGGCCGGAGCCACCGAGCTTCACGACCTGGTCGGTCTCGCTGATCCAGCCGCGCAGCGACTGCGAATGCCGGTAGGCGAGACGCCCGTCGGGCAGCGTCCAGCGCCACATGTCGCCATGTTTTCCGGCATCGGAGACGACGACATAATGCGCCGCATCGGCGGCCGGCTTCAGCAATGCCTCCTTGGGCACTGGTTTTGAGGCCGTCGAAGCGATCGGCGCCTGGTGCGCATGGACCGCGACCGGCGCAGCGGCGGCCAGGAGGGCGGCGAGCAGGACTGGACGCATGTGATTCTCTCCCGGATTGAGGCGCTTAGCGTGGCAAGGCGGCAGCCGAAGTGCAACCGCCGATCATTTGAGCCGGATCAGCGTCTCCGGAAGCTTGGTGGAAGCCGGGGTGACATCCCAACGGAGCTGGCGGCCGGAGGCATGCGATGCCGGTCCGTCCTCGCTGTTGTTGGTCAGGATCTCGCCGTCGGTGATCACCGTGAATCGCCCCTCGGCCTTCGACGTCGGCCCGCCGCTGCCCTTGTCGGGCAGACCCAGGGCGCGCGCCCGGGCGCTGAACGGCCCGCCGCCGCCGGCAAAGGCCGGCGCGCTGACCATCACCTCGCCGTCACCGCGTCGGCGGATGACGACGAAGGGAATCAGGTAATCGGCGTCGGGCATCAGCGGGAAGGCGAAGTCCTGGTCCGTCCGGCCTTCGAAATGATAGTCGACGTCAAAAACTCCGCGGCCCTTATACTTAACCGAGCGCCAGCCGGCATATTTCGTGAGCTTGGCGGCGAAGGCGTGGTTGGCGGCGTCGTCTGTTCCTGGAATCCCGAACAATTTCGCCATCTCCGCGCTTTCCTTGCGCTTGCGCTCGGCGCGCTCGGCTTCGCGTGCCTCGTAATCGGCCTTGAGCTTGGCGATTTCGGCCGGCGTGCAGGGACGCGTCTCGGCTTCGTCCGAATCGAGGGTCGGGACCGGATCGTCGACCTCGATCGTATCGCCCGTCGCTGCAATCTCGGTTCGTCCGTCGGTGAAGCAGCGCGCCATTGCGTCGGCCCACGGCCCGGCCGCTGAATCCTTGTCCTCGGGCGTCTGCAAGACGATCTCGCCGCGATAGTCGAGGACGAAGCTGCCGTCCTTGCGAAGCGTGAGGTCGGAGGTGAACCTGCCCGGAGTCCACAGGCAGCCGGTGAGCAATAGCGCCGCGCCGAGCGCGAGCAGACGGCAAGGCCAATGTTTCATGAAGAGTCCCCCTGCCCGCAGCTTAGGGCGCGACAGAGGGCAAAGGAAAGTCCAACGCTCGGCAAGTATGTGGAAGGTGGGGAGCTTCTGTTGCCCGGTGCTCCCCGAACCGCTGGAATCCCCTTCTGTTGCCCGGTGGGGTCCGACCGCGCTTTAGCTTAGTAACTTCAGACCGTTAGGCCGTCAGTTACGCGGCAATAGCGAGCGCCTCATTATCGTTGGCACTTGTGTGAATGGGCCTTTGCGGTGGACCCATACCGATCGGCAACCTGGCCTTTATTGCACTCGTCGATCCTGTTTCGCCCCCATCAGCAGCATCGAAACCTCGCTGCTGGTGGTGGAGGCGCCGGGGTACTGCCCCCCGGGTCCGAAATGCCTATTCCACCTAACACTCTACCGACATAGCCGGGTCGCCCCGACAGCCATGAGATAGGGATTTACGGCCGAAATCGCAAGGATTCCGGCCATTTCGCGCAGCCACTGGCAATCCGGCCGCGACTGCTGTTATTGCCGGCGACACCATTTTCATGAACGAGGGAAGCCCATGAGCAAAGCAAGTCTGGCAGCCGTCGCTTTCGGCCTTCTCGCGCTCGCCGCCTGCGGCCGGAGCGACGAGGACCAGCTCAACGCGACCGAGACGAACGCGATTGCTGACGATCTCGACGCCTTGTCGAATCAGGCCGCCAACCTGGCCGCCGAAGCCGAAGCTCTTGAGAATCAGGCGGAGCAACTCAACCAGGAAGCGACCGACACCGGCGCCGAGACCGCCGACGAGGAAAATATCGCGGGGATGTAATTCCTCGAGAAATTTGGATTGCGGGCCGCCGCGCTGACCAGCCGGCGGCCTTTTTCTTGAGGGCGCCATCGCCTAACGCGCCGGCGATGGACAGCAGCGCGCCCATACCCGCGGCGACCTTGGTCACCGTGCGCGAACCGCCCAACGGCCCGCCCGAGCTGCTGATGGTCGAGCGCGCCGAAGCCATGGCGTTTGCGGGCGGAGCCTTGGTTTTCCCCGGCGGCCGAATCGACGAGGGCGACCGGGCGCTGGGCTCCGGCCAGCATGACGGCGCGGCGCGGGTGGCGGCGATCAGGGAGACGCTGGAGGAAACGGCGATCCCGGTTGCAGTTTCGCCGGTACCGAGCCGCGAGCTAGCGCTCGAGCTTCAGGGCGAGCTGCTGGCGGAACGCAGTTTCGCGGATTTGCTGAGGCGCCATGAGCTGGAGCTCGATCCGGCCGCGCTCGTTCCGCTCGCCCGCTGGGTGCCGAAGTTCCACGCGATCCGCCGGTTCGACACCCTCTTCTTCCTCGCCCGCGCGCCCGATCCCGACCGGCGCCCGAACGCCATCGAGGGCGAATGCACCGGCGCATTCTGGATCAGTGCCTCCGATGCGCTGGAGCGCGAGCGGACCGGCGTGGGGCGCCTGATCTTTCCAACCCGCCGCAACCTCGAGCGGCTGGCGCTCCACGACAGCTTCGCGGCGATGGTCGCCGACGCCCAAGCGCACCCGGTCGAGCCGATCAGCCCGTGGGTCGAAGAAATCGAAGGCGAGAGCTTCATCACCATTCCCGAGGGGATCGGCTATCCCGTCACCCGCGAGAAGCTCGACGGCCTCTGGCGCGGCTGATGTCGCGAGCGATCGGCTGGCTTGTTTTCATCGCTCTGCTCGCCGCCGCTTTCTACTTCGGCCGCGACCACGTCCGCCGGCATCCTCAGGATTTTCCGTGGACCGAGCTCGATCTTGCCGATCCGACCGGCGCGTTCACCGCTGGCAAAATTGCCGGGCTCGGCGACGAACCGGCGCGCTGCCGGATGCTGCTTGCGAATGCCGGGGTTCGCGATGAGGCGGTTCCGCCGCGACGCTCGCCCCCGAACTGCGGTTTCGACGACGGCATGCGGCTCATTGGCCGCTCGACCGGTTACCGGCCCTCAGGCGTCGTCGTCAGCTGCCCGGTGGCGGCGGCGCTTCACTTGTTCGAAACGCGCGTCGCCCAACCGGCTGCGGAGCGGCATTTCGGACAACCGGTCAGGCGGGTCTTGCACGCCGGAAGCTACAGCTGTCGCCGCCTCTACGACCGGGCGGAAGGCCGGTTCAGCGAGCATTCCACCGCCGACGCGATCGACATCGTCGGCTTCGACCTGGCCGACGGGAGGCGAGTGTCGGTGCTCGAAGACTGGAACGGCGGCGGGCCTGAAGCCGCTTTCCTGCGCGACGTCCGCGACGGCGCCTGCCGCCTCTTCTCGACCGTGCTTTCGCCGGATTACAACCAAGCGCATCGCGACCATTTGCACCTCGATGTGGCAAATCGGGGCGCGATAACCTGGAGTCTGTGCCGCTAACCGGCGCCGAGTCGCTGCCCGGCACATAGAAAAAGGGGCCCGCGCGAACGCGAGCCCCCCATCGCTCCAGTGGGTCCGAAGCTTATTTCAGATGGTTCGAAAGATGCTTGTTCATCTCGAACATGCTGACCCGATCCTTGCCCCCAAAGATCGGCTTCAGCGTGGCGTCAGCCATAATTTCCCGTTTGTTTTGCGGGTTTTGCAGGTTGTTCTTGCGAATGTGATCCCACATCTTGGAGACCACCTGGCTGCGCGGCAGCGGAGCGCTGCCCGTGATCTTCGCGAGATCCGCTGATGGAGTAACCGGACGGGCCAGCCCGCCCCCTGCTTTACGACCAGTGCCTTGTGCCATTTGCGCCCTCCTGTTGTACTGCAGTTTGTAGAGCGCAAAGCGCCCCTCTTTGCAATGGCGATTCCGCCTTCGGGCGAGCGGAGCGGTTACGCGAACGGCACGATCCTGTTGCCGCTGTCGTGGCCGATATCGGCAGGCGGGCCGAGTTCGATTCCGGCTCGACGGCACCAATCGGCGACGATCTCGCGCTCGTCGGTTCCCCAAGCGGGGTCGTTTTCCGGTATGTCGGAGGCTCGGCCGAGGCGGATTCTGGCGACCTTTCGGATGTTGGCGTTCGAGGTGACGTGGAACATCAGCCGGTCGATCTTGTAGTGATGCTCGCTTACCTCTTCGATCAGCAGCTCGACGCCGGTGAAGTCTGGCTCGAAGGAGGTCCCAAGCAGCTTCGACAAGACGGTGAGGTTGAAGGCCATCGCCGGCTGGCGAAGCCGGGGCTCAACGGTTGCCGGGTCGCGCCTCACCAGCCAGTCGAGCGCGCGGTCGATCGCCGCGGCGCCGCCGTCGCGGACAATGTCCTGGGGCATCGGCCCGTGCGCCACTTCGAGCCCCAACTCGCGGAATGCGGCAAGCAGGAAGCCCGTGTCGCTGTAGCCCATGACCTGCTTCGAGCGCGCCGCGTCAGGCACATCGCGCGCCGCCGCCTCGGCGATTCGGTTGGACCCATAGCCGCCCCGAGCGAACCACACCGCATCGACTGCCGGATCAGCCATCACCTCGCGCAGCGCGGCGAGCCGTTGCTCGTCGCTGCCGGCGAAATGGCCGTTCGACAGGAAGCATTGCGGGTGGAAGGCAAGCTCGCAATCGCCGCGGCCGCGGGCGATCGCCTCGACCCGCTCGGCGGTGTCGCGCTTCAGGGCATTGCTTGGCGCGACGACCGCGATCTTCATGGTCCCTCATTTCTCCGGTGGCGAAGC
Organism: uncultured Sphingomonas sp.; assembly: GCA_946886845.1. Next base: position 8,492 of record CAMPJH010000028.1, read on the forward strand.
ATCGCGCAATAGGGCAGCTTCGCTTTTTGCGTACCGGCATTGGGGGGAATATCGTGATCAGACGCATCTCGCTCGCGCTCGCTTTCGTGCTCGCCAGCTGCTCGAGCGCGCCGCCCCAGCCTGTCGCGGTCACGCAACCGCCGCCGATCCCGGTGTACGACCTCGTGATTCGCGGCGGCACCATCTACGACGGCTCCGGCGGAGCGCCGTATGTCGGCGACTTGGTCATCGACGGCGACCGGATCGTCTCCGTCGGCGGACCGGCCACCAACGCCCGCGGCCGAACCGAGATCGACGCCGCCGGCCTCGCTGTCTCTCCGGGCTTCATCAACATGCTGAGCTGGGCGGTGGTCAGCCTGATCGAGGATGGCCGCGGCCTTAGCGACCTGTCGCAGGGCGTCACCCTGGAGGTCTTCGGCGAAGGCAATTCGATGGGGCCGCTGAATCCGCAAATGAAGGCATTGGCGCTCAAGCGCCAGGGCGACATCAAATATCCGATCGAATGGACCACGCTCGCGGAATATCTGGACTGGCTGGTGAAGCGCGGGATCTCCCCCAACGTCGCTTCCTTCGTCGGTGCGACTACGGTCAGGGAGCACGAGCTCGGCGAAAAGGACATCGACCCGAGTCCCGAGCAACTGGAGCGAATGCGCACCCTCGTCCGCGATGCCATGAAGGACGGCGCGCTCGGCGTCGGTTCGTCGCTGATCTATGCGCCGGCGAGCTATGCCGAGACGCCCGAGCTGGTGGCGCTGACCAGCGAAGCTGGCCGCTGCGGCGGGATGTACATCAGCCACATGCGCTCCGAAGGCATGCGGCTGATCGAAGCGATCGACGAACTGATCGCAATTTCGCGCCAGTCCGGGGCGGCGGCGGAAATCTATCATTTCAAGCAGTCGGGGAGCGACAATTGGGCCAAGATCGACGAGGCGATCCGCCGAATCGACGCCGCCCGCGCCCAGGGGCTGAGGATCACCGCCGACATGTACACCTATACCGCCGGGGCGACCGGGCTCGACGCGGCGATGCCGCTCTGGGTCCAGGACGGCGGCCACGAAGCCTGGGTCGAGCGGCTCAAGGATCCGAAAATCCGCGCCCGGGTGATCCGCGAAATGCGGACCGAACAGGACGTTTGGGAAAACCTGCTGCTGGCGGCCGGGTCGGCCGACAAGGTCCTGCTGATCGGCTTCAAGAACGACAAGCTCAAGCCATTGACGGGCAAGACTCTGGCGGAAGTCGCGCGAATCCGCGGCAAGAGCCCGGAGGAGACGGCCATCGACCTTGTCATCGAAGACGACAGCCGGGTCGACACCGTCTATTTCCTGATGAGCGAGGACAATGTCCGCCGCGCGGTCGGCCTGCCGTGGATGAGCTTCGGCTCGGACGCCGAGGCCTCGGCTCCCGAGGGCGTGTTCCTGCAATCGAGCACCCACCCGCGTGCCTACGGCAACTTCGCCCGCCTGCTTGGCAAATATGTCCGCGACGAAAAAGCGGCGAGCCTGCCCGACGCGATCCGGCGGCTGACGTCGTTTCCGGCGGCCAACCTCGGTCTCAAGGACCGCGGCTCGCTCAAGCCCGGAATGCACGCCGACGTCGTCCTGTTCGACCCGGCGACCATCCAGGACCATGCGACCTTCGATCGTCCGCAGCAGCTTGCCACTGGCGTTCGCCACGTCTTCGTCAACGGCGTCCAGGTGCTGAAGGACGGCGCCCATACCGGGGCCAAGCCTGGGCGGGTCGTGCGCGGCCCCGGCTGGACCGGATGGCCGGGCGGCGGCGCCTGCAAATGATCCTGCGGAGATTTATCGTCGGCGTTGGCGCATTCCTGCTGGTCGGCGCGGCTCCTTTGGCGAGGACCGTACCGCATCCGAACGGCGGCCCTGCTCTGATCATTCCGGCGAACAGCCCGGTGCTGTTCAGCGGCTTCGACGAGAATGGAACCGCGCAATTCAGCGGTCGCTTCAAATTGAACGGGCAGTTCGTGTACGACTGCCCCGCGGATTGCGAACCCCCAGCGACCGAGGACGACGTTGAGCTCGTGATCATCCTGGACCCCGAGCTAGCCGCAAGCCTGCCCCACTGGGAGAATCGCGGTGACGGAATGACTGTCTACATCGGCGATATCGACAGACTGAAGCACACGATCGCGACCAAGGGCCAAGTCGATGACCTGCTGTCAGGCAAGATCGGCGACATCAGCGGGCATCTGTCCATCATGGTCGATCGGTTCGCTGCCGATTTCGGCTGCGACTATAGCCCCTATTATTCGGCTCGCTTTGTCACCTTGGTGGAGCAGCCCCGCCTCACGCGAGCCGCGGTCGATGCAAATTACGGCTGTCTCTAAGGGCACCCGACTAGCCAAGGGCGAAGACGCCCAATAGGGGCCATCGCATGGACAAATCGGCCTATTTCTTCTGCGGGATCGGCGGCAGCGGCATGCTTCCGCTGGCCTCGATCCTGCGCGCTTCCGGCGCTCGCGTTTTCGGCTCCGACCGTTCGCTCGACGCGGGCCGGACCGGGGGCAAGTTCGACTATCTGCGTTCGCTCGGGATCCAGCTGTTCCCGCAGGATGGATCGGGGCTGCAGGCCGGCATGACCCTGATTACGTCCGCCGCCGTAGAGGACACGGTCCCCGACATGATTCGCGGCCGCGAGCTGGGTCTCGAGCACCTGCGGCGTCCCGAGCTCCTCGCCCAGCTGCTCAATCGCGCCCATCACAGCATCGCCGTCGGCGGCACCAGCGGCAAGTCGACGGTCACCGGCATGATCGGCTGGATCCTCCACGCCTGCCATCGCCAGCCGACGGTGATGAACGGCGCGGTGATGAAGAATTTCGTCACTCCGTCGGCGCCGTTCGCCAGTGCCCTGGTCGGCGATCCCGAGCTGTTCGTCAGCGAAGTCGACGAAAGCGACGGCTCGATCGCCCTCTACCAGCCCGAGGTCGCGGTGCTGACCAACATCAGCCTCGATCACAAGGAGATGCTCGAGCTTCGCGGGCTTTTCGCCGGCTTCCTCGCCGCGGCGCGCAGGTCGGTGCTCAACCTCGACGATCCCGAAACCCGGGCGCTCGCCGAATCGCTTCCGGGCGAAAAGCTGGTCGGCTACGGCTTCGACGCTCCCGGCGCCGATTTTGCCGGCCGCGATCTCGAGCTCCAGGCCGGCGGAGTCACCTTCAGCATCGACCATGGTGGCAGCCGCCACGACGTCCGGCTTCAGCTTCCTGGCCGCCACAATGCGTCGAACGCGCTCGCCGCGATCGCCGCGGTCCGCCAGATCGGCGTCTCGGTGCCCGACGCCTCGGCGGCGATCGGGCGGTTCGAAGGGCTACGGCGGCGGCTGGAAACCGTCGGCGAGGCCGGCGGAGTGACCGTCATCGACGATTTCGCGCATAATCCCGACAAGATCGATGCGACCCTGGCGACGATGCGCGCCCAGCCCGGCCGCTTGTTGGTCCTGTTCCAGCCACACGGTTTCGGTCCGATCGCCAAAATGGGCGAGGAACTGGCGGCGAGCTTCGCTGGCGGGATGGCGTCGGACGACCGGCTGTACCTGCCCGACCCGACCTACCAGGGCGGAACCGTCGAGCGGATCCGCGGCTCCGACTGGCTGGCCGAGCAGGTGCGCGCGAAGGGCGTCAGCGCCGAGCACATTCCGGAGCGGGCAGCGATCGGGGACGCGCTCGTGTCCGAAGCCAGGCCCGGCGACCGGATCCTGATCATGGGCGCGCGCGACGACACGCTCGCCGAGTTCGCGCGCGAGCTGGTCGAGCGGCTTGGACGCTGAAACCGCGCGCCGCGCCGGCGGTTGAGCACGGCATGGCGGGCTTCGTCACCGGCTGGAAGCTTCCTGATGACGAGCGCGAGCGGCTGCTCGAGCGCTTTCCGCCGAAATATGCGCGCATCATCGCCGATCATGTGACGCTGCAATCCGGGGCAAGCGCCGACACGCCGCTGCCCCGACCGGTCGAGGCGCTAGTCGTCGGCCGCGCCGACGACGGCGACAGCCTGGAGTGCCTGGTGGTGGCGATCGACGGCACCACCGACCGGCCCGACGGGTCGACCTATCACATCACCTGGTCGCTCGGACCTGGCCGAGAGGCGAAGGAGAGCAACGACGTCCTTCGCAACCGGGGGTGGCAGCCGATCGACCGCCCGATCCCGATCCGGCTCGAACCGGCGCGCTTCCAATGGTGAAGAAGCGGCAGCCGCACCTTTTCCTGGATTGCGACGGCGTACTCGCCGACTTCGACCACGGCGCCAAGCGCGTGCTCGGGGCGACACCGGCCGCCTTCGAAGAACGGCACGGAAGGGGCGAATTCTGGAAGCGGCTGGCGCGGGCGCGCAACTTCTACGGCGACCTGCCGGAAATGCCCGACGCGCAACGGCTGTTCGACGCCGTCAAACATTTGAAGCCGACCATCCTGACCGGGCTCCCGCTCGGCAATTGGGCAGCGCCACAGAAGGAAAAGTGGGCGGCCGAGCATTTTCCCGGAGTGCCGATCATCACCACTATGGCGCGGCAGAAATATCTGCACATGGAGCCCGGCGACGTGCTGGTCGACGACCGCGACACCCATCGCCACCTGTGGGAGAATGCCGGCGG
>CAMPJH010000029.1 GCA_946886845.1 uncultured Sphingomonas sp.
AACGACGCACCGAACATTCCGGCGATATCCTGGGCACCACCGTTGGTGCTCCAGCCACGCGGCATGGCGAAGCCGCGGGCTTCGTTGGCGGCGATGATCGAATCATCCTTGGTGTCGTTATAGTGGTTGAACACGCTGGCCTGGCCGTCGATGCGGAAGCCGGTGAAGGTCGTGTCCATGATGAAGTTGACGACGCCCGCGACCGCGTCGGCACCGTAGACCGACGAAGCGCCGCCGGTCAGGACGTCGACGCGCTTGATCATCACGGCCGGAATGAAGTTGATGTCCGGAACCGGGTTGCCGGTGTCGCCGGGCTGCAGGCGCTTGCCGTTGACCAGCACCAGGCTGCGGTTCGAGCCGAGGCCGCGAAGCGAGACGGTGGCGGTACCGCTGGCGCCGTTGGAGATGTTCGAACCCTGGGTCGCGAACACCTGCGGCAGCGAGTTGATGAGATCCTCGGTACGGCTGGTACCGGAGAGCTTCACTTCCTGGCTGGTGACGACGGTGACGGGGCTGGCCGATTCGAGGTTCGGCTGCGGAATACGCGAACCGGTGACGATGATGTCCTGCTCGGAGCGAACCGGCTCGCCTTCGGCGGACGTGCTCGGAGTGGTCGAAAGACCCTCGACCGGACCGGTGGTGTCCGGCGACGTCGGGACGCCACTCGTATCGGGCGGCACGCAACCATCCGTTCCCTCGGGAACTCCCGGAGGGCAAACCGGCTGCGGCGCTGGTGCGTCCTGCGCGAACGCTGGGGTGGCGACCATGCTGGCGCCTACGAGGAGCGTCGTTGCGAGAAGACGCTGGCGATAATCGAGCTTCATAGAATCCATCCCCTTATAGGCCGAGCACGGCCGCAATGGCGCGGCAGCCCCAAACTGCCGAACTGCAGCGGTGATAAGAGATGCTTTGAGCCGCTGGCAACGCCCGCACGGCCAATCCGGTGAAGTTGTCAATGTGTTGTATCAAATTTGCAACAGCGCGACTCTTGCCGCGATTGCTGGCCGAAGCCTAGGGTGAGCGCGATCAGTAAGCGAGGGGTGTCATGCGTAAATTCGTCGTTGTCGCGGTCGGTTGCGCGGTCGTTTGGGCCGGGCCGGCACAGGCGCAAAGAAGGAGCGCCGACGTCGGAACTCCGGTCCAGATCCAGCGGCTGATGGCCTGCCAGGCCGTGACCGCGCCGGACGAAAGGCTCGCCTGCTTCGACCGCGAAATGACGGCGATGTCGCAAGCGATCGCCAGCAAGGACCTGGTTTTCGTCGACAGGGAGAGGGCGCGCGCCGCCAGCCGCGGCCTGTTCGGCTTCTCCATCCCCAACTTCGGCGGCCTGTTCGGCGGCGACGAAAACGAGATCAAGCAGATCGAAAGCACGGTCACCAAGGCCGGCCGCAACGCCTTTGGCGGCTGGATCTTCTACCTCGCCGACGGCTCGGTCTGGAGCCAGCAAGACGACTGGCCGCTTGGCCTGCCGCCGGTGCGCGGCGACAAGGTCAAGGTCACCAGGGGCCTGTTGGGAAGCTTCGTGCTGCAACTCAACAAGCAGCCGGGAATCAAGGTCAAGCGGATCGGCTAGATCGCTCCGGCGCGGCGCTCGGCTTCGAGGCTGGCGTCGGCGTCGGCATAAGGCTCCTGACGGTCGACGCTCCAATATTTGAGCTCGTGAAGCGGGATTCGCTTCCCGGTGACCGCGCACACGACATGGTCGCCGTTGCCGAGGACCCGAAAGGTGCCGGCCATGTAACGCACGCGCGCCGGGACTCCCGCGCCGGTCATCAGCATCTCTATTCCTCCGTTTCGTCGAAAAATCCGGGCTGCTTCGAAACATAGGAAGTCCGGCGCTTGCGCTCAACGGCGGGCGGCGCGTCGCCGGTCGCAGCCTCGACCGCGCCATCGCCGAAGTGAAGCGTGAGGAGCCGCGCGGCGATTGCGTCCGCCGCCTTTGCCAGGGTCTTGCCGGCGCGATCGGTCACCCGGACGAAGCCGCGCTGGAGCGGGCGTTCCGGGTGGGCAAGCTCGGCCAGCCGCCACAGCGATGCGAGGAATTCCGAGGCACGCGCAACGCGGTCGAGCAGCAACTCTGACCTCAGGCGTGGAGCGACGGCGTTCAAATTCGCGCGCGCGTCGCTCGCGCGCGAGGCAAGCGCGCGAGGCAGGCGGTCGCCGATCTCGTCGAGGCGCTGAGCGGCCGGAGCGAACAGGCTCTCCGGCTGCGGCCAGCGGCTGAGCGTCAGGTCGAATCGCTCGCGCGCCCGTTCGGCCATTCGCGACAGGCAATGCTGGCTCCTCCGGCCGAGCTCGTCGACCAGCGCGAACAGCTCGGCCCGGACCGGTACGGCAATCTCGGCCGCGGCGGTCGGGGTCGGTGCGCGCCGGTCGGCGGCATGGTCGATCAGGGTGGTGTCGGTCTCGTGGCCGACGGCGGAGATGAGCGGGATCGGCGATTCGGCCGCGGCGCGAACCACCTCCTCCTCGTTGAACGCCCACAAATCCTCGATCGAGCCGCCGCCGCGGGCGACGATCAGAAGATCGGGCCGCGCAAATGCTCCGGAGCCGTCGATCTCGCCAAATCCGCGAATCGCCGCGGCGACCTTGGCCGCGGCCCCCTCGCCCTGCACCGGCACCGGCCAGACGATGACGTGGGTCGGGCAGCGATCCTCGAGCCGGTGAAGGATGTCGCGGATCACCGCCCCGGTCGGCGACGTCACCACCCCGATCACCCGCGGCAGGAACGGCAGCTTGCGCTTGCGGGCTTCGTCGAACAGCCCTTCGGCCGCGAGCGCCTTTCGGCGCCGCTCAAGAAGCGCCATCAGCGCGCCTTCGCCGGCGAGCTCGAGACGGTCGATGACCAGCTGATATTTCGACCGCCCCGCATAGGTCGTCATCTTGCCGGTGGCGATGACTTCGGCGCCGTCTTCGGGCCGGAAGGCGAGAGCGCCAGCCTGGCCTCGCCAGATCACAGCGTCGATGCAGGCGGCCTCATCCTTGAGCGAAAGATAGCAGTGGCCCGAACTGTGGCGCTTGAAGCCGGAAATCTCGCCGCGGACCCGGACCTGGCCGAACGCGCCCTCGATGACCCGCTTCAGCGAGCCGGCGAGTTCGCCAACGGTCAGCGGCGGCGAATTGTCGCCGCGCTCCTGCTTGGCTAACAGGCCGCCTGGTTCATCGGGAAAGTCCATTGAATATTCTTCTGCTTGGTTCGGGCGGGCGCGAGGATGCGCTCGCATGGCGGCTGAGGCAATCGCCGAGCTGCGACTTGCTGGTCGCGGCGCCGGGCAATCCCGGCATCGGCCGCTGGGCGGAGTGCGTCACCATCGACCCGTGCGCCGCGGACCAAGTGATCGACCTCGCCCGCGACCGAGCTATCGACCTCGTCGTCATCGGCCCGGAAGCTCCGCTGGTCGCCGGAGTCGGCGACGCGCTTCGGGCGGCCGGCTTCGCGGTGTTCGGCCCCAATGCCGCCGCGGCCCGGCTCGAAGGATCGAAGGGCTTCACCAAGGACCTGTGCGAGGCGAACTCCATCCCAACGGCGCGTTACGTGCGCAGCGAGACCCGGACCGCGGCGTTGGCCGCGCTCGAGGCGTTCTCGATACCGGTCGTGATCAAGGCCGACGGCTTGGCTGCCGGCAAGGGCGTCACCATCGCCATGACCGGAATCGAAGCAGAGGAAGCGATCGAGGCGGCCGGCGATTCGCCGCTGGTCATCGAGGAGTTTCTCGAAGGCGAGGAAGCCAGCCTGTTCGCTCTGGTCGACGGCGAGACCGCGGTCGCCTTCGCTTCCGCCCAGGATCACAAGCGGGTCGGCGAAGGCGATACCGGCCCGAACACCGGCGGCATGGGCGCCTACAGCCCGGCCCCCGTGCTCACGCCCGAGCTCGAGGCCCGGGCGATGGACGAGATCGTCCGGCCGACCGCCCGGGCGCTGGCGGCGGCGGGGACGCCGTTTTCCGGAATCCTCTATGCAGGGCTGATGCTGACCGCCGATGGGCCCAAGCTGATCGAATATAATGTCCGGTTCGGCGACCCTGAGTGCGAGGCGATCATGCCGCGTGTCGAGGGCGACTTCGCCGAGCTGCTGATGACGGTCGCGACCGGGCGGCTCGGTGAAACCGGGTCGCCTGCCCTCTCGCCCGAGTTCGCTGTTACGGTAATCGTCGCCGCCCGCGGTTATCCCGGCACGCCGGTGAGCGGCGGATCGATCCGGGCGATCGAAGCCGCCGAGCAAATCGAAGGCGTGACCGTGTTCCATGCGGGAACCGCGACGGCCGATTCGGGCCTGGTCGCCAGGGGCGGCCGGGTGCTCGCCGTGACCGCGGTCGCCGACACGTTCGCCAATGCGCGGGCGCGTGCCTATCGCGCCGTCGATCAGATCGATTTCGCCGACGGCTTCCACCGACGGGACATCGGCTGGCGGGAGTTGGAGCGCCTATGAATGTGCTGTGGACCTATTTCTGGCCGATCGTTGCAGCCGGGCTGCTGCTCGGCGCGGTGCTGGGGTCGGCCGCGCTTCGGCGGCGGCGAATGATGCTGATTGCCCTTGGCGTTGCTCTGGCGGTGGCAGCGGCCGGGCTGTGGCACGGGCCGCTTGGCGCCGCTGACCGCTTTGCGGCAAGCATCGACCGGACTGCGCGGGCCGTGCTCGTCGATTGGGAGATGGGTCAGGTGCAGGCGAAACTCGCGCGCGGCCCACTGACCCGGCGGCTGATGCTGTCGGGACCGGCCGACGATTTCCAGCGCGAAGAATTGGTTCGGATCATGAGCACGATCCCCGGCGTTAACAGCGCGACCTGGTCCAGCAACCGAGGCCTGCCGCTGATCGCCGAGGCCGCCCTGGCGTCGCTGGCGGGCTTCCTTGTCGGGCTTCTGCTCGCTTATCTGGTCGAACTTCACCGTCGTCACAACGCCCAATGGAAATGGTGATCGAATGGATTTTGCACGCGAATATTGGCCGCTGATCGCAATCGCGATCGCGATCCTGCTGATCGCCGCCTTCCTGCTGCTTCGGCCGCGCCAGCGGGTCGAGCTCAGTCACGATTCGGCGCCGCTGCGCCCGCACATGGCGCAGGCTCGGAAGCCCGCCGGCGAGGGCAAGGGAATCGCCGCCGAAGCGGCTGCCGCAGCCAGCGACGTAACCGGGCAGATCATCGGTGCGCCGGTCCACGACCACCTGCCGGGCGCTTCCGGCCCGCCGGACGACCTGACGATGCTGAAGGGCGTCGGCCCGAAACTGGCGGCTACCCTGAATAGCTTGGGAATCGTTCGGTTCGCCCAACTGGCAAGGCTAAGTGAAGGGGATCTCGAACGGCTGGACCAGCATCTCGGCCCGTTCAAGGGGCGGCTCGAGCGCGACCAGGTTCCGCTGCAGGCCGACTATCTGGCGCGCGGCGATCTCGACGGCTTCGAGCAGAGATTCGGCAAGCTCTAACGCTTAGGCGCCGATCGCCCACCTGAGGACGAGGGCCACGGCGGCGAGGGCCAGGACGCCGGCAGCCCAGAGCGCGACGAACCAGGCGAGCCGGCCGGCGAAACCGGAGGGCGAGCGCGTCAGTGGTAGCCTTCCTCTCCGACTTTCCCGCGAAACACCCAATAGGACCAGGCGGTGTAGGCAAGGATGATCGGGATAAGCACGGCGGCGCCGACCAGCATGAACAACTGGCTTTGGCGCGGAGCCGCCGCGTCCCAGATCGTCACACGCCCGGGAATGACATCCGGCCAGATCGAAATCGCCAGGCCGATCATAGTCAGAAGGAACAGCAGCAGCGCCAACACGAACGGCAGCCAGTCGCGGCGGCCGCCGAGGCTGCGCCACAGCGCGAGCGTCGTCGCCGCGACCAACAGCGGCATCGGCACCGCGACCAGCAGGCCCGGATATTCGAACCAGCGTTCGAAATATTGCCGTTCGACGAACGGCGTCGCCAGGCTGACTGCGGCGATCGCCGCGAGCAGTGCCGGGGTTGCAAGACGGGCGAAGCGGCGAGCATCAGCCTGCAGCGCTCCCGACGTCTTCCAGATAAGCCATGTCGAACCGAGCAGGGCATAGCCGGCGACGACGCCGAACCCGGTCAACAGGCTGAAGGGAGTCAGCCAGTCCCACCAGCCGCCGGCGTAGGCGCGATCGGCGACGGCGATTCCCTGCAACAGCGCTCCGAGCGTGATCCCCTGCGCCACCGAGGCAACCAGCGAGCCAGCGAAAAACCCTGCGTCCCACCACCGGCGATGGCCGGAATCGCGCCAGCGGAACTCGAACGCGACTCCGCGGAAGATCAGCCCCAGGAGCATCGCGATGAGCGGCGCATAGAGGGCGGGCAGGATGATCGCATAAGCGAGCGGAAAAGCGGCCATCAGGCCGCCGCCGCCGAGCACCAGCCAGGTTTCATTGCCGTCCCACACCGGGGCGATGGCGTTCATTGCCTGGTCGCGCTCCTTGCCGACCCTGAAGAAAGGAAAGAGGATGCCGATGCCGAGGTCGAAGCCGTCCATCACCACATAAGCGGCGATCCCGAACGCGATCACGAATGCCCAGATGACCGTCAGGTCCATTAGCGAGCCTTCCCGTCGGCGCTCTTGCTCGATGGTTGGCCGGGGCGCTTGCGGACCGCTGCCGATGGCGTGATCCCGGCAGTCCGGATCGGCGCCTCCGGCGGCTCCTCCTCGTGCGCGTGCGGCGGCTGGCTCATCAGCTTGAGGATGTACCAGATGCCTGCGCCGAACACGGCGAAATAGACGAGCACGAAAGCGGTCAGCGAGGCGCCAACCGCGGGGGCGGCGATCGGTGAAACCGCATCCCTTGTCCGCATCAGGCCCTGGATGACCCATGGCTGGCGGCCGACCTCGGTCGTCACCCAGCCCGCGATCACCGCGACGAACCCGGCCGGTCCCATGACGAGGGCGAAGCGATGCAGTACGCGGGAGCTGAATAGCCGTCCGCGCCAGCGGAGCCACAAGCTCGCGAGGCCAAGCGCGAGCATCAGCAGCCCCAGGCCAACCATGATTCGAAACGACCAGAAGATGATCGCCGCTGGCGGTCGATCAGCTTCCGGAATCGTGTCGAGCCCTGCAATTGGTCCCTTGAGGTCATGTTCCAACAGGAGGCTGCCCAGCTTGGGAATTGCAATCGCGTAGTCGATCCTTTGCTCGCGGTCGTTCAGCCATCCGACGACGTAGAATGGCGCGCCGTCGGGGTAGCTTCGATAGTGGCCTTCGAGGGCCATGATCTTCGCCGGCTGGTATTTGTGTGTGTTGAGACCGTGCTGGTCGCCGACAATGATCTGGAGCGGGGCGACCAGCGCCGCCATCCACATCGCCATCGAGAACATCTTGCGGACCGCGGGATTGTCTACGCCCTTCAGCAGGTGCCAGGCGCCGACCGCGCCGACCACCAGTGCCGTCGTCAGGTAGGCCGCGATCAGCGTGTGCGCGAAACGATAGGGGAAGCTGGGGTTAAAGATGATCGGAAGCCAGCTCCCCGCCGGAACGTACTGGCCTTGATCATTGATCGCGAAGCCGACGGGAGTCTGCATCCAGCTGTTTGCGGAGAGTATCCAGAAGGCCGAGACCGCGGTCCCGGCCGCGACCATCAACGTCGCGACGAAGTGGAGCCGCTTGCCGACCCGCTCGAGCCCGAACAGCATCACCCCTAGGAACCCCGCCTCGAGGAAGAAGGCGGTCAGAACCTCGTAGGCCATCAGCGGCCCGATCACCGGACCTGCCCGGTCCGAGAACACCGACCAGTTGGTGCCGAACTCGTAGGACATGACGATGCCCGAGACGACTCCCATCGCGAAGACGATGGCGAAGATCTTCAGCCAATAACGGAACAGGTTGAAATAGCGCGCTTCGGCGGTCTTCAGCCACAGCGCCTCGAGCACCGCCAAATAGCTGGCGAGGCCGATGGTGAAGGCCGGGAAAATGAAATGAAACGAAATCGTGAACGCGAATTGCAGCCGTGCCAGCAGGAGGGCCGTTTCGCTCACCATCATTCCGCCTGCTTGCTGCTTTCGTCGCGCGTTTTTTTCCTGGACCGGCTGGCGATCAGCTTGTCGATCTTGCGGCCGTCCATGTCGACGATCTCGAACGCCCAGCCGTCATGCGTAAAACGCTCACCGGTGTCCGGAAGGTGCTTCAAAACGGCCAGCGCGAAGCCGGCCACGGTGGTGAAATCGCGATCGGCTCGAAGCTGGATTCCAAGGCGGTCGGAAAGCACGTCGGCGCTGGCCGCGCCGGACAGCAAATAGCTGCCGTCTTCGCGCTCGACGATGTCGGGCTCCTCGCCTTCCTCGATGTCGTGGCGAAATGCGCCGGCGAGCGCAGCCAGCAGGCTACCCGGGGTGACGATGCCGTCGAAGTGGCCATATTCGTCGTGGACGAGCGCCAGCGGCACATCGGCCGAGCGGAGCACGGCCAGCGCATCCATCGCGTCCATCAGGTCGGGGATCACCGGCGCCGGCCGCGCTAGCTCGCGCAGGTTCAGCTCGCGGCCGTCGAGCATCGCGTCGAGCAGGTCACGGGTTTGAATGACCCCGACGATATTCTCGACCGATCCGTCGGCGACCGGAATCCGGCTGTGCGGCGTTTGCTTGAGCGCTTGCCGGATCTCCTCGGGCGAAGCGGAGATGTCGATCCAGTCGACCTCGGTCCGCGGGGTCATCACCTCCCGAACGGGACGGTCGGCGAGCCTGACCACACCCGAAATGATCGCACGCTCGCTTTCCTCGAGCACTCCGGCGGTCTGCGCTTCGGCAACCACCAGGTGCAGCTCCTCCGCGGTCACCGCATTCTCCGATTCGCGGTTCAGCCCCATCAGCCTGAACGCCAGGGCGCTGGTTCGGTCGAGCAGCCAGACGAAGGGCGCCGACGCTTTCGACAGCCAGCGCATCGGCCGCGACACCACCGCCGCGATCGGCTCCGGCGACCGCAGCGCCAGCTGCTTCGGGACGATCTCGCCGATTACCAGCGATAAATAAGTGACGATGACGATGACGAGTCCAAAGCCGACGGTTTGCGCGGTTTCGGGCTCGAGCCCTATCAGCTGCAGCCGCTGGGCGGTCGGGGTTCCAAGGCTCGCACCCGAATAAGCGCCCGCGAGGATTCCAATGAGGGTGATGCCGATCTGGACGGTCGACAGGAACCGTCCGGGATCGGAGGCGAGGTCGAGCGCGCACCGAGCGCCGCTGCTGCCGCTTCGAGCCATCGCTTTGAGACGCGCTTCCCGGGACGAAACGACCGCGAGCTCGCTCATCGCCAGCACGCCATTGAGCGCGATCAGCGCGGCAATGATGAGGACATCGATCCACGGGAACGGGAGCAGTTGGTCGCTCATGGGCGGGAGCGGGTCTTGCCTACAAATCGCCTCGGCAGCAAGCGCCAGGGACCCAAGCAGGCTAGCGGCGCTCGGCGAAGAAGCGCTTGAGAAGCTCGGTCGCTTCGGATTCGCCGATACCGCCGACGACTTCCGGACGATGGTGGCACGTCGGCTGGGAATAAATTCGCGCGCCGTGGACAACTCCGCCGCCCTTTGGGTCCTCTGCTGCAAAACAAACCGCCTCGACTCGTGCAAGGGACGCAGCGGCCGCGCACATCGCGCATGGCTCCAGAGTGACCCACAAAGTGCAGCCGTCGAGCCGGGGCTGGCCGAGCGTTTCTGCGGCCGCCCGGATCGCCACCATCTCGGCATGGGCGGTGGGGTCGAGCGAGCCGCGCATGCCGTTGCGCGCCCCGGCAACGATCCTGTCGCCAAGCGTGACGACCGCTCCGACCGGTACCTCGCCGGCCGCCGCAGCTTCGGCGGCGAGGTCGAGCGCCCGGCGCATTGGCGGAGGCAACGGGAAAGGCATTGGCGCGGGCTAACCCAGCGGCCGGCAACTGTCATCCCGGCGCGGTCAACCGGCGTTGTTGTCGACCTGATTAACGGCCTGATTGGATTGATTGTCCGGCGGCACCACCCTCACCTTGGGCACGGTGACGTTGGTAGTCTCGGTGCCTATGGCGATCGAGCCGGTTTCGACGTCGAACGCTGGAGTCTGGCCGCCGCTGGCGGAAACTCCGTTCTCGGTTGCGCTGACATCGGGCGCCTCGGCGCCGCGGATCTGCCTGACGTCGACAAACCCGGTCGCAACGGCGATCAGCGCCGCGACCACTACGAGTATCAAGACGAAAATGACGGCACGCATCCAGTGGCCCTGTTCCGCTATGTCGAAAGTCCGACGTTCAACAAACGCCGCAATGCGGCGCTGGTTGCGCTGGATGCATTGACGAGTCGGAGTGCAGCGGCTAACGGACGCCCGCATTTTCGGGACCGCCACGGCCCCGGCCAAACATCAGGATTAGACCATGTCGCGCGTATGCGAGCTGACCGGCAAGGGCCGGCAGGTGGGCAACAATGTTTCCCACGCCAATAACAAGACCAAGCGGGTGTTCCTGCCCAATTTGCAGGACGTCACCCTGATTTCCGACGCGCTCGAGCGCAGCGTCAAGCTGCGGGTATCGACCCACGGGCTTCGCTCGGTCGAGCATGTCGGCGGCCTCGACAATTGGCTGGCCAAGACCAGCGACGAGAAGCTTTCGACCAAGGCTCGCAAGCTGAAGCGCGAAATCGCCAAAAAGCAGAACGAAGCGGTCACCGCGGCCTAAGGCTGGGGCGGCAGGTCCGCCGCGCCGTTTCCAAAACCAGCCGACGCACAGGTGCGATCGCGCCTTGGCGATGCTGAACCATTGCTGCATTCGCGGTTCAGCCTTCATTGTTCCCGAATCATCCATAAGTGTCTGACGTGGCGGGGTTTCCCCCTTTCCCTGCTGCAAATGGCGCGGCCGAAAGGCCGCCGGATTCCCTCGCGTCGCGTATCGAGGGGGGCCCGGAGCGAGCAATCGCTTCGGGCCCAATTCTTATCCCCTTCAGATCACGGGCTTTCAAACAAGCGGGCGAGCTGCTCGATCATCGCCCCGCCAAGCTGCTCGGCGTCCATTATCGTCACCGCCCGTTCGTAATAGCGGGTGACGTCGTGGCCGATGCCGATCGCCACCAATTCGACCGGCGACCTTTGCTCGATCCAGCCGATCACCTGCCGCAGATGCCGTTCGAGATAGGTGCCGCCGTTGGCCGAAGCGGTCGAATCGTCGACCGGCGCGCCATCCGAGATCACCATCAGGATCCGCCGTTCCTCGGGCCGGGCGATCAACCGCTGGTGCGCCCACAGCAAAGCCTCGCCGTCGATATTCTCCTTGAGCAACCCTTCGCGCATCATCAGCCCGAGATTGCGCTTGGAGTGCCGGTAGGGCTCGTCGGCCCGCTTGTAGACGATGTGCCGCAAGTCGTTGAGCCGGCCGGGATGGGCCGGACGGCCGGCAGCGAGCCAGGCCTCGCGGCTCTGTCCGCCCTTCCAGGCCCGGGTTGTGAAGCCGAGGATCTCGCTGGCGACCCCGCAGCGTTCGAGCGTCCGGGCAAGAATGTCGGCGCAGACCGCGGCGATGGCGATCGGGCGGCCGCGCATTGAGCCCGAATTGTCGATCAGCAACGAGACCACGGTGTCGCGAAACTCGGTCTCGCGCTCGATCTTATAGCTGAGCGAGTGGGAAGGGGTGACGATCACCCGCGCCAGCCGCGCCGCGTCGAGCAATCCCTCTTCCTGGTCGAAGTCCCAGCTTCGCGCCTGCTGCGCCATCAACCGCCGCTGCAGCCGGTTGGCGAGCTTGGTTACGACATTGTGAAGCCCGCCGATCTGCTGATCGAGATAGGCGCGAAGCCGGTTGAGCTCGACTTCGTCGCACAGCTCGCCGGCCTCGACGATTTCGTCGAATCGGGTGGTGAAAGCCTTGTAATCGGTCGGCGGAGCCAGCTCCCAGTTGCGTCGGGCCAGGCCCGGGCGGCCGCTGTCGCTTGCCTCCTCGCTTTCGGCGAGCTCGTCGTCGCCGGGCTCGTAATCCTCGAGCGACTGGCTGTCGTCAGCCTCCTCGTCGCTCTGTTCGGCGCGCATTTCGGATTCCCCGGCGTCGGGCGCCGATTCGCCCTCCTCATCGCCTTCGTCGCCGCTGCCTTCGTCGCCCTCGTCCTCGCCGCTTTCCTCCAGCTCGTCCTCGGCTTCATCGGCCGCGGTCGCCAGGTTGAGGTCTTCGAGCAGCTGCCGGGACATTCGGGCGAAAGCGGCCTGGTCGTCCAGAGTCAGCGCGAGGCCGTCGAGCTCTGCCGCCGCTTTCTCCTCGATCCACGGCGAGACCAGCTTCAAGCCCGGCTGCGCGGCCTTCGGCGGCGGCTCGCCGCTCAGGCGCTCGCGGGCGATCAGGCCGATGGCGGTCGCCAGCGGCACCTCCTCGGCGGTTCGGGCGCGAAGGATGGCGTCGCCACGGACCCGCGCCTCGGCCAGCTGGGCGAGATTGGCGCGGACTCCGCTCAGGCCCCGCGCGCCCAGAGCCTCGACCCGCGCGGTCTCGAGCGCATCGAACACGGCTCGAGCTTCGGGATCGGCCGGCGCCAGCGACGAATGCAGGCGGCTGTCGTGGTAGCGCAGCCGAAGCGCCGTCGAATCGGCCGCGCCCCGCGCCTCGGCGACCAGCTTCGGCTCGAGGCCCGGACCTGGCGAAGGGACGCGCGCCGCGCGCGCCGCCGGCGACGCCGCTTCCGAGGCAAACACCACATCGAGATCGGGCGTTCGGGCAATCGCCCGCGCCGCCCCGGCCAGGGCACGGCGAAACTGGTCGAGCCGTTCGGCCACGTCAGGCCGTCCCGACGACGCTTTCCGGCAAATCCTGGCCGAACACCCGCTGATAATATTCGGCGACGATCGCCCGTTCCGCTTCGTCGCACTTGTTGAGGAACGACAGCCGGAAGGCGAAGCCGACATCGCCGAAGATCAGCGAGTTCTGCGCCCAGCTGATCACGGTGCGCGGGCTCATCACGGTCGAGATGTCGCCGTTGATGAAGCCCTGGCG
>CAMPJH010000030.1 GCA_946886845.1 uncultured Sphingomonas sp.
GCTATCTTTCGATCCGCGTCAATGCGGATCCGAAGGACAAGCGCACCGACCGGGTCTACGGCGAAGTCGGGATGCTCGGCATGTTCATTCCGGGCTGGGGCATGCATCTAGCCGACGTGGCGGCCCCGCAGGGCGACCTCATCCGCCGTGTGGAGACGCTAGAAGCCCGGAAGTGACGGAGTTTCACACACCCTATCGCGGCGGCTTCGTCGGGCCGGAGCATCGTTTCGCGCTCACCGTCTATTTCGAGGACACCGACACCGCCGGCATCGTCTATTACGCCAATTACCTGAAGTTCATGGAGCGGGCCCGGTCCGACATGATCCGCGCCGCCGGGATCGACCAGCGGGCCGAGCTCGATTCGTCGGGAAGCGCCTATGCGGTCGCGGACGTGTCGATCAAATATCGCAAGCCGGCCTATCTTGGCGATGACCTCGTCGTCGTCAGCACCATCCAGGCGGTTCGCGCAGTCTCGGTCACCATTCAGCAGCGAGTCATGCGCGGGGCCGAACTATTGACCGACGCGATGGTCACCGCCGCTTTCCTCACTTCCGACCAGCGGCCGCAGCGGCAGCCGCGCGACTGGGTCGGGCGTTTCGAGCGCATCGCCGCCAAATAAGATGATGGAGCTTCGAGCGATCGACATGAAACCCTGGCGTTTGGCCGTTGCGGCAATGCTGTTCCTGTCTGGCGGCGCGTTCGCCCAGGATCGTCCGGCGCCGGATCCAACAACGGCATCGGCGGTGGTCATCGCCGTGCCGCCGCTGGCGACCGCCAAGATTGTCGAGACCGATGCCGGGACAACCTGGGAAGTCGCCAACCAGATTTCCTCACTCATTACCGCCGACCTCAATTCGGCGGGCAGCTTCATCGTCGCCGACGTCGCCAAAGTCAGGATCCCGTCCTTCCCGGAAGTTACCGCGCCGGCTTTCGCGCAATGGCGCGCGGCCGGCGCCAAGCTGCTGCTGTCGGGCTTCGTCAACGCGCGGTCCGACGGGCGGCTGACCATCGGCTGCTATCTCTACGACGTCCAATCGGGGCGCGAGCTGGCCCGGCAGGGATTCGCCGTCACGCCGGCCGAATGGCGCCGCGCCGCGCATCGCTGCGCCGACTCGGCCTACACCCAATTCACCGGCAATCCGCCGCTGTTCGACAGCCGGATCGCCTATGTCGCCCAGAGCGGGCGCGAGGAATCGCCGACCAAGCGGCTGGCGGTGATGGATTTCGACGGCGCCAGCCACAGCTTCGTGACGTCCGGCGACGCCACCGTATTGACGCCCCGCTGGTCGCCGGCCGCGGACCGGATCGCATACACCAGTTTTGCCGGCGGCCGGCTCCACGTCAGGCTGGTCGACCTTGCCACCAACAGTGACCGGCCGCTGCTCGCCACCGGCGGCGACAGCTTCGCCCCGGCTTTCGCCCCAGAGGGCCAGGCGATCGCTCTGTCGATCGCGGTGGCGGGCAATACCGACGTGTTCACGCTCGACTATCCGGGCGCCGTACCGAGGCGGCTGACGACCTCGCCGGCGATCGACACCAGCCCGAGCTATTCGCCCGACGGCGCCCGAATCGCCTTCGCCAGCGACCGCTCCGGCACACTGCAGATCTATGTGATGGACGCGGACGGGTCGAACCAGCGGCGGGTCAGCTTCGGTCCCGGCGAACATGGTTCGCCAGTGTGGAGCCCCGACGGTGAGCGGATCGCCTTCACCAACGTGCAGGCGATGACGTCGCGGATCGGGGTGATGGGTGCCAATGGATCCGATCAGCGGATCGTCACCAGCGGGCCAAGCGACGAGCAGCCGTCATGGAGCCCCGACGGCGGCCGGATCCTGTTCCAGCGGATCGATCCTGCGGCACGGCGAACAGGCCTGGCGATCGTGCCGATCGTTGGTGGCTCTCCGCGCACAGTGCCGACTCCCATGGGCGCGACCGACCCCGCTTGGGCACAGCCGAAGGAGTAAGGTGATGAAACGGCAAGCCAGGATCGCGCTCGCCTGTTTGCTGGGCATCACCGCCACAGCCGCAACCGCGCAGCTGCGCCTGCCGCGACTGCCGGTGATCGTTCCGCTCGGCAAGAGCCAGCCAGATTCCGCTTATCCAGGCCCGGCGGCGCCCGGTCCTCACCTCCAGAGCGCCCTGCTTGCCGCGGCGGGAAGCGACACCGTCTTCTTCTCGCAGCGTGGCTGGTCGCTCGACGTCAATGCGATTGCGACGCTGACCGCGCAGGCGCGCTGGCTGGTTGCCAATCCTTTCGTGAATGTGCGGCTGGAGGGGCATGGCGACGCGCACGACAGCCGCGATTATGCCCTTGCGATCGGCGATCGCCGCGCCAATGCGGTTCGCGATTTCCTGGTGCTTCAGGGCGTTGCGCCGAACCGGGTCACGGTGATCAGCTGGGGCAAGGAACGGCCCGGCAGGGTGCGGGTCGGACCGTCGGTGGTTACCGTCGGGCCGAGGGTGGTTACGGTCGTCCAGTAAGGTTCAGGCGGCGTAGCGCTGCTGCTGGGTCGTCCCGAGCCAGGCGCGCGCCTGGCGCTGGGCCTCGGCGATTTCGCGGGCGCTCATCTCGAGCGAAATTTCCGCCCGGCATTCCTGGCCGCGGGCGCAGCCCGAAAGCGCCGCCAGATTGAACCATTTATGTGCTTCGACGAGATCGACCCCGAGGCCGCCGCGCCCGGTCGAATAGCTGATTCCGAGCTCGAACAGAGCATCGACGTCGCCGCGCTCGGCATCGGCGATGCGGCTTCGGATCAAAAACTCCTGCGCCTTCTGACTGATCGGCATGACGGCCAACTCCCCTGTTCTCCGTTGCCGGGGTTTTCGGCGTCACTTCCCGAACAAATGGTTAACGCGACTGTGACCCTATTGCGCCATTTCGACGGGAACATTGTCGATCAGCCGGGTCTTGCCGAGCGTCGCCGCGGCGATCAGCCGCATCCGGCCCGTCGCGGTCCGCAACGGCTCGAGCGTTACCGAATCGACCAGGGCGACATAATCGATCGGAGCGAATCCAGCGTCGTTGAGCGCGCGCCGGGCCACTGCGAGCGTCTGCTCGACCGGCTTGCCGGCCTCGATCGCCTCGGCGGCCTCGCGAAGGGCCCTCGGAAGGGCAAGAGCTCGCAGATGCTCGTCCTCTGACAAATAGGCGTTGCGCGACGACAGGGCGAGGCCGTCGCAATCGCGCACTGTCGGCACCGCGACGATCGCGATCCCGAACGCCAGATCGACGGTCATCCGGCGGATCACCGCCAGCTGCTGGAAATCCTTTTCGCCGAACAAAGCGACATCGGGGCGGACCGCGTTGAACAATTTGGCGACGACCGTGGCAACTCCGTCGAAATGACCGGGCCGGGCTTCGCCTTCCCAGCGAGCGCTCAATCCCTTGACCGAAACCGTAGTCGAGAACCCCGCCGGATAGATTTGCTCGGGGCTCGGCATCCACAGCAGGTCGCAACCGGCCCGGTCGAGCGCCGCCGAATCCTCTTTCTCCCGCCGCGGATAGCGGTCGAGGTCCTCGCCCTCACCGAATTGCAGCGGGTTGACGAAAATCGTCGCCACCACCCGGTCGGCCTGACGCCTGGCTTCCTCGACCAGGGCGAGATGGCCGGCGTGGAGCGCGCCCATGGTCGGGACCAGGGCAATGCGCATGCCGCCGGCGCGCAAAGCCACCAGCGCGCTTCCAAGCTGGCCGATGTCACGGAGTGTTTGCACCGCGGATTCGCCTCCGGTAAGCTCGCTCGAGTGGGCCGCGCTTGTCGACGCGCGGGGGGTCGAATTCAAGGGCGTTGATAGGAAGGTTTGGGGGATGGGCCAGCCGCACTTCATCGTCTTCGCCAACGAAAAGGGCGGCACCGGCAAATCGACGACCGCAGTGCACACTGCGATTGCGCTGGCGGCGATGGGCAGCAGGGTCGCGGCGCTCGACCTCGACGCGCGCCAGCGGACCATGACCCGCTATCTCGAGAACCGCGATGCGACCATGCGCCGGCTCGACAAGGAATTGCCCAAAGCGAATTACGAAGTGCTCGGCGAGGATGGCGCGCTCGACGATGCCATCGCCCGGCTTTCAGATGGCGCGGACGTGATCGTGATCGACACGCCCGGCCGCGACGATCCGGTCGCCCGCGACGCGATTCTCAGGGCTGATACCCTGGTTACGCCGATGAACGACAGCTTCGTCGACCTCGACCTGATCGGCCAGGTGCATCCCGAGAATTTCAAGGTGACCAAGCCAAGCTTTTACGCCGAGCTGATCTGGAACAGCCGCACCCAGCGGGCCAAGGACACCGGCAAGAGCGTCGACTGGGTGGTCCTTCGCAACCGCCTCCAGCACATCGACTCACACAACCTGCGCCGGGTCGGCGCCGCCCTCGACGAGCTTGCCCGACGGGTCGGCTTCCGGGTGATCCCTGGCCTCGGCGAGCGGGTGATCTACCGCGAATTGTTCCCCAAGGGCCTGACTCTGCTCGACTTCGAGCATCTGGGCGAGGTCGGGATCGGCCACATCACCGCCCGCCAGGAGCTTCGCGAAATGATCTCCGGCCTCGGCATTCCCGGCCAGGACGAGCAGAAAGTCGCCGCCGCCGGTTGAACCAATCCGCGGGCGCTGCGTAATGCGGCGCGATGAGCCACCGCTTCGATCCCTCGATCCTGCGCGAATATGACATCCGCGGGATCGTCGGCCAAACCCTCACCAGGGAAGACGCCTGGGCACTCGGCCGCACTTTCGGCTCGCTGGCCGGCGACGAAGGCGCTCGCCGAATCGCGGTTGGCCGTGATGGCCGGCTCCATTCGCCCGAACTGGAGGATGCCTTGGTCGACGGGTTGATGGAGTGCGGGCTCGGGGTAGTGCGCATCGGCGTCGGTCCAAGCCCGATGCTCTACTTCGCGGTCGCCACGCTGGACGTCCAGGGCGGGATCCAGGTCACCGGAAGCCACAATCCGCCCGACTACAATGGCTTTAAGATGCTGCTCAACGGCCGCTCGGTGTTCGGCGAGGAGATTCAGGACATAGGCCGCCGCTCGTCTGCTGGCGCGTGGAGCGAAGGCGACGGCATGGCTGAGCATGCCGAGATCCTCGATGCCTACGTCGACCGGCTGGTCGCGGGCTTCCGCGGCAAGGGCTATCGGATCGGCTGGGACCCCGGCAACGGCGCCTCCGGCCTAGCGGTCGAGAAGCTGGTCGCCAGGCTGCCCGGCGAGCATTTCACCATCCACACCCGGATCGACGGCACCTTCCCCAACCATCACCCGGACCCGACGGTCGAAGCCAATCTCGCCGACCTGAAGGCGCTGGTGCGCGAGCACCGGCTCGACATGGGCTTCGCCTTCGACGGCGATGCCGACCGGATCGGCGCGGTCGACAGCAAGGGCCGGGTGCTGTGGGGCGACCAGATCATGATGATCCTCGCCGAGCCGGTGCTGAAGGAATTGCCGGGGGCGACGATCATCGCCGACGTCAAGGCCAGCCAGACCCTGTTCGACCGAATTGCCGAGCTCGGCGGCGAACCGTTGATGTGGAAGACCGGGCACAGCCTGATCAAGGCGAAGATGAAGGAAACCGGAGCGCCGATCGCCGGCGAGATGAGCGGCCACATCTTTTTCAAACACCGCTGGTACGGATTCGACGACGCGCTTTACGCCGCGGTCCGGCTGATCGAGGCGGTGAGCGCAAGCGGCAAGAGCCTGGCCGAGCTGATGGACGCGATGCCGAAAACCACGGCGACTCCCGAGATGCGCTTCCCCGTCGACGCCAGCCGCAAGTTCGCGGTCATCGACGAAGTGCTCGACCGCCTGTCGGCCGAAGGCGCCGACGTCAACGCGACCGACGGCGCCCGCGTAATGACCGAAGACGGCTGGTGGCTCCTGCGCGCCTCCAACACCCAGGACGTGCTCGTCGCGAGAGCCGAGGCCGTGGACCAAAGCGCGCTCAATCGCCTGGTCGCACAGCTCGACGATCAGCTGTCGAAGTCCGGCGTGGAGCGAACGGAAGCGGCACACTGAATCCGATCCAAATTGCGATTGACACCGGCCGGTCGGCTCCTACCCCTGCACGATCCAGCCGAGGGGGATAAGATGAAGAGGATTGTGACGGCGCTGGCGTTGCTGCTGGCATTCGCCGCAAACGCGGGCGTTGCGGTGGCCCAGGATGGTCTCGTTGATCTCAAGGGTCGTTGGACCGGGATGTCGGAGAGCATCGTCGCCGGCAATGCGCCGCATCACGGCTCGCCAAAGGCCGAGCCGGTTCTCAGCAGCGTGCAGTTCGACCTTACGATTACCGGCCAGGATGGGCGGCGCTTCTGGGGCACAGTTGCATCGAAGACTGGTGAAGAGTCGATCATGGGCGTGATTGGACTGGACGGGAAGATGATCGTTGCGCGCGACAAGGACGGCCTAATCCAGGGAACGATCGTCGATTCGGACACGATCGACCTCGTTTACTCGCACACGGGAACATCGACAGTGGTGTCGGCGAACCGGATCAAGCGGCAGAAATAGGGGTGCTCACTCCTCGTCCTCATCCTCATAGCCCACTAGGTTAAGCTCGCGGGCCTTGATCTGATGCGTCGTGCACCAGTGCATCAACGCCTCCTCGCGGCCGTGGGTGATCCAGACTTCGCTGGGCGCAAGCTCGCGGATCGTGCAGGTGAGCTCGTCCCAGTCGGCATGGTCTGAGATCACCAGCGGCAGCTCGATGTTCGCTTGGCGGGCGCGCTGGCGAATCCGCATCCAGCCCGAAGCCATCGCCGTCACCGGCTCGGGCAGCCGCCGCGACCAGCGGTCGTTGAGTGCTCCGGGCGGGGCGATGACAATCTTGCCCTTGAGCTCGTCCTTGCTTGCGCCGGTGGCCGGCCGAAGCTCGCCGAGCACCACGCCAAAATCTTCGTACAGTGCGCACATCCGCTCCAGCGCGCCGTGAATGTAGATCGGCTCCTCATGGCCGCGCCGCCGAAGCTCGGCGATCACCCTTTGCGCCTTGCCGAGCGCATAGGCGCCGACCAGCACGCAGCGCGACGGGTCCGAGTGCAGCCGGTGAAGCAACCGGTCGATTTCGCCGCCAGTGTCGGGATGGCGGAAGACCGGGAGGCCGAAGGTCGCTTCGGTGATGAAGACATCGCACGGCACCGGTACGAACTCGGGACAGGTCGGGTCGGCGCGGCGCTTGTAGTCGCCGGACACGACGATCCGTTCGCTGTCATGTTCGAGCACGATCTGGGCGCTGCCGAGCACATGGCCGGCGGGAACGAAGCTGACGTCGACCTCGCCGACGCGGACCGCGTCGCCGTAAGCGACCGGCTGCCCATTCTGCTCGCCGCACCGCAGCTCCATGATCGCCAGCGTTTCCGGCGTGGCGACCACCGCGCCGTGGCCGCCGCGGGCGTGATCGCCATGGCCGTGGGTGACCAAAGCGCGCGGCTTGGGCCGCGAGGGATCGATCCAGGCGTCGGCAGGGCGTACATAGATACCCTCGGGAAACACCTCGATCCAGGAACCCAGCCGCGCCATTGCGAGCTATAGTAAATGAAAGTGCCGGGCGGTTCCGGTCAAAGGAGGATGAAATGGGCGATGCAATGTGGTGGCTGATGGACGTCGTCGGCCCGGTAATCCTGCTGCTGCTGCTCATCTGGCTCGCGTTCCGCGCCTGGGGCCGCGGCAGCCGGGCCGAGAGAAAGCAATCGGAACGCGGCACGCGCGAGCTGTATGAGGAAGAGGAACGCCGCCGCCGCGAGGGAACCGACGCCGCTGAAGAGTGATGCGCTCCCGCCCGTCGTCAGCGACTGGTTCGAATCGAAAGGCTGGCGGCCGCGGCGGCACCAGCTCGAGATGCTCGACGTTGCCCGCCGCGGTAGCGACGCGCTGCTGGTCGCCGCGACCGGCTCGGGAAAGACGCTCGCCGGCTTTCTGCCGACCATCTGCGAGCTGATCGGACAGCCGGCCGAAGGGCTCCACACACTCTACGTCTCGCCGCTCAAGGCTTTAGGCGTCGACGTCCAGCGCAACCTGCTTGGCCCGATCTCGGAGATGGGCCTCGACATCAAGGTCGAAACCCGCAGCGGCGACACGCCGTCCGACCGCAAGGCACGGCAGCGGGTAAAGCCGCCGCACATCCTGCTGACGACTCCCGAGTCCCTGAGCCTGTTGCTCAGCTATCCCGACAGCGCGACCCTGTTCGCCGAGTTGAAGACGATCGTCGTCGACGAGCTCCACGCTTTCGCGCGCGAGAAGCGGGGCGACCTGCTGGCGCTGGCGATGGCCCGCCTGCAGGCGCTGGCGCCGGAGCTTCGGCGGGTCGGCCTGTCGGCGACGATCGCCGATCCCGGCGCCTATCGCACCTGGCTTTCAGCCGGCGGCGAAGCCGAGCGGGCCGAACTGGTCCTCGGCGACCCCGGCGCCGAGCCCGACCTGTCGATCCTGATCCCCGAGAGCCGGATCCCGTGGGGCGGCCATTCGGGGCGGCACGCGGCGCGCGAAGTGATTCAGCTGATCGAGCGCCACAAGATGACACTGGTGTTTTGCAACACGCGAAGCCTCGCCGAGCTGATCTTCCAGGACTTGTGGGCAGTCAACGAGTCGGCTTTGCCAATCGGCATCCACCACGGCAGTCTGGCACTCGAGGCGCGTCGCAAGGTCGAGGCGGCGATGGCAAGCGGCAAGCTTCGCGGCCTCGTCTGCACCGCCAGCCTCGACCTCGGCATCGACTGGGGCGACATCGACCTGGTCGTCCAGATGGGCGCCCCCAAGGGCAGCTCGCGCCTGCTGCAGCGAATTGGCCGCGCGAACCACCGGCTCGACGAGCCGAGCCAGGGCATGGTCGTGCCCGGCAACCGCTTCGAATATCTCGAAGCCCGGGCGGCGCTCGACGCGATCGACGCCGGCGAGCTAGACCCCGAGGTTTTTCGGCCAGGAACGCTCGACGTCCTCGCCCAGCACATCCTCGGCGTCGCCTGCGCCGGGCCGTTCGATCCCGACCAACTGCTCGCGGAAATCCGTTCGGCGGCGCCTTACTCGGACTTGAGCCGCGAGACGTTCGAGGAAGTACTGAGCTTCATCTCCACCGGCGGCTATGCGCTCAAGGCCTATGACCGCTTCCGCCGGCTGGTCCGCGACCCCGATGGGCGTTGGCGGATCGCCCGGCCGGCCGTTGCGTTGCAGCACCGCCTCAATGCGGGGGTGATCGTCGAGCAGCCGCTGCTGACGGTCCGCTTCCGAGGCGGACGAAGGCTCGGAATGATCGAGGAAGGCTATGCTTCGACCCTCGCCCCCGGCGACCATTTCTATTTCTGCGGCCTCAGCCTCGAAGTCGAGCAGTTCAAGGACACCGACATCATCGTCCACGCTTCGTCGAAGCGGGCGCGGATCGTCACTTACGGCGGGCAGCGGATGTCGATGTCGACCCATCTCGCCAACCGGGTCCGCCAGATGCTCGCCGACCGCAACGACTGGCGCCGGTTTCCCGACGACGTGCGCGAGTGGCTGGAGGTGCAGGACCGGCGCTCGACGATTCCCGAGCCGAACGAATTGCTGGTCGAGACCTTCGCCCACGAAGGGCTGCACTACATGGTCGCCTACAGCTTCGAGGGCTGGAACGCGCACCAGTCGCTCGGCATGCTGCTGACCAAGCGAATGGAAATGGCGGGCCTGAAGCCGACCGGCTTCGTCGCCAACGACTATGGCCTCGCCTGCTACGGGCTCGAACCGGTCCGCGATCCCAGGCCGCTGTTCTCGCCGGACATCCTCGAGCGCGAGTTCATCGAGTGGGTCGAAAATTCCCACTTGCTCAGGAGCGCGTTTCGCGAAGTGGCGGTGATCGGCGGCCTGGTCGAGCGCCAGCATCCGGGACGCCGCAAGACCGGCCGGCAGGTGAGCTTCTCGACCGACCTCATCTACGACGTGCTGCGCCGCTACGAGCCGCAGCATTTGCTGCTTCGCGCCGCCTGGGACGACGCCCGGGCGCGAATGACCGAGCTCGGCCGGCTGGTGCGGCTGGTCGACCGCGCCGCCGCGACGATGGTCCATGTCGAAGCGGAGCGGATCACGCCGATGGCGGTGCCGCTGATGGTGATCGTCGGCCGCGAGGCGCTGCCGCCGGGAGCACAGGCCGACGAAACGCTGCTGGTTCAGGCCGAAGCGCTAGCCGAGGAAGCAATGCGCGCCTGATCGTCATTGCGGTCATAGGAAAAGCCTGCGATTCTCCTGGCGTGAAAAGGATCGCCGTCATTCTGACATGCCCGCTGCTTGGCGGCTGCGTCGTCGGCACCGTCGCCAAGACGGCGGTCGATGTCGTGACCCTTCCGGTCAGGGCCGCGTCCGCGGGAGTCGACGCCGTGACCACCAGCCAGTCCGAAGCCGACGAGAAGCGCGGCCGCGATCTGCGCAAGGTCGACGAGCGGCGCGGCCGCGAAGCGCGGCTCGCCGCCGAACGCTGCCGCAAGGGCAAGCCGCTGCCGACCGACGATTGCCGGGCGATCGCCCAACCCTGACTAGCGGCCGCTGTTCGCCGCCTCGGCGATTTCGTACAGATAATCGACGTACAGCTTTACCTGGCCATCGAAGCCGTTGACCTTCGGGTTGGCGCTGTCGATCAGCAGCCATTCGTCGGGCGCGTGGGCGCCGCCGCCGCGGCCGGAACCGAAATGGCCGGCGGGCATGCTGAGCGGTGGGCCGGTGAAGACGACTCCCGGCCAGCTTCCAGCGCGGCGTGGATCGAAGCTGTAATCGATCCCGGCCTTCTCGTATGTCGCGGCGGCGGCCCGGATGATGGCGGCGTCGGCATCGGTCTGGGTCGGGCTGTAGCCGCCGCTAACGATGACCTCGATATCGCCGAATCCGCGCTTGGCGAGATGCGCCTTGAGCTTCGATTCCGCTTCCTCCCTGGTCATGTTGGGGACCAGTCGGAGGTCGAGCTTGGCCTCGGCGCGGCCGGGAAGTACGGTCTTGCCGCCGGGCCCGGTATAGCCGGACACCAGCCCCTGGATGTTGACGGTCGGCTGCGACGCCAGACGGTATGCGGCGGTCAGCCCATCCTCATTCTTGATCCATTGCTTGACGCCTAGCTGTTGCCTGACCTGCGCATCATTCTCGGGCTTGTAGTTCTTGGCGATCATCGCTTTCTGCCGGTCGCTGAGCGGCTGCACATTTTCGAACCAGCCGTCGATCGCCGGCGTGAAGCCGTCTTCGGCGACCAGCGTGTCGAGCGCCCGCACCAGCCGCCAGGCTGGACTATCGACGATCGCCATCAGGCTCGAATGGACATCCTTCTGCGGTCCGCGGCCCCATTTCTCGCCGCTGGAAACGAGCTGCACCTCGACGACGCCCTTGGCGCCGAGATCGATTTCGGCGGCGCCGTCGCGGTCCTGGCCGCCCGAAGGCATCATCACCCCGACCGCGTTGCGCAGCGCCGCATTGACCTCCGGGTCGGCGGTAATCTCGCGGAAGTGGGTCGAGCCGATCTCTTCCTCGCCTTCGGCAACCAGGGCGATGTTGACCGGCGGCTTGACGCCGGCATCCTTGAACGCGTGGAGCGCGGCGAGGAACGCGGCTTCCGGCCCCTTCTGGTTGACGGCGCCGCGGCCGACTATCGCCTTGCCCTCGCCAGGCTTGTCGATCATCCGAGATTCGAGCGGCGGCGACGACCATTCCGCTGGGTCGTAATGCTTGACGTCGTACATGAAATAGACCGCGAGCGTGGTCGGCGCGCCGGCGTCGAGCGTGGCGAATACTCCATCGACTCCGCTGGTCGGGACGATCCGCGCCTTTTGGAATCCGGCGTCCAAGGCCAGCTGGCGCATGTGCTCGGCGCCCTCGGCATGGTTGACGCCCATGTTGGCGATCGTCGGCAGCGCGATCCAAGTCTTCAGCCGGGCAATCGATTCGGCGTGATTGGGGGCGATCTTCGCGATCACCTCGTCCTTCGGTGCGGCATTAGCGGCGACAGGCACCGTCGCAATCATTAGCGCGGCCGCTCCACCAAGCAGCCAGTCGGTCATCCTCATTGGAGCTCCCCGGTTCAGGTCCTTCAATCGGTCAAGACTGGACTGCGTCCCGGAACGAGTCCAGACCGATCCAAGTGCGATATTTCCTCGACACCGAATATAATGGCATCGGCGGAGCGCTCCTCAGCCTGGCGCTGGTTCCGGACGACGGCGACGAGCTCTATCTGACGCTCAAGACCGACGAGCCGCTGGTCGAGTGGGTCGCAAGGCATGTCCTGCCCTATTTCGACTCCGTGCCCGAGCAGCTCTCCTGCCCACGGCTTCCGCGGCGGGACGCCGCCCATGCGCTCGAGCGCTACCTTCACGGCGACGACAACGCAGTTATCATCGCCGACTGGCCCGAGGACATCGCCCAATTCTGCAACCTGATGATCACCGGGCAGGGCGACATGATCGAGCTCAGGGACCTCACTTTCCGGCTGCTTCCGCTCGGCAATTTCAGCACTGCCGCGAACAGCCGCGTGCCGCACAATGCCTTGCACGACGCGCGAGCGCTCAGGGACCACTATCGGAGCATGGAATAGCGCATTAAGGCTGCGCCATGGTTCCCCTTTCGTTCGCCGGCGAAACGTTTGTCGCCTCTCCCGCCGGGACTCTCTTCTGGCCGGCCGAGCAGGCGCTTCTGGTGGCCGACCTTCACCTCGAGAAAGCGAGCTGGTTCGCTCGGCTCGGGCAGCTTTTGCCGCCTTATGATTCGCATTCGACCCTGGCCGCGCTGGCCGGCGAGGTCGCGGCAACCGGTGCAACGCGTCTCTATTGCCTCGGCGACAGCTTCCATGACCGCTTCGGCTGCGAACGCCTCGGACCGGACTCGCGCGCGCTCCTAACGAGTTTGACGAGCAGGCTCGAGTGGACCTGGATCGTCGGCAACCACGATCCCGG
>CAMPJH010000031.1 GCA_946886845.1 uncultured Sphingomonas sp.
CGGGCGGCGAGGTGACGCACCAGGAACAGCTCCGCTGGAACTTGCTCGAGTAAAGGGCCTAGGTGCCGAGGGAGCCGCGAGTGAGCTTCAATGTGGAGTAGCTGATCAGCTCGACGGCGCGGGTGAAATTGTCGCCGAGGCTGTCGGCGAGCGCGTCGAGGGCGCGCGCCTCGTCGTGGAGGATGTCCCGCCCAAACTCGAGCACCGGCTTCTGCGGCTTGTCGACCATCAGGCCGGCTGCGGCGCCGTTGCCGCCTCGGCATCGGGTTCTGCCGCGGAGATCACCTGCGCGGCGACAAGGTCGCCGACCACGTTGAGGGTCGTCCGGCACATGTCGAGGAAGCGGTCGACCCCGAGCACCAGCGCGATCGCTTCCGGCTGGATTCCGACCATCGCCAGGATCAGTGCGACCACCGGAAGCGAGCCGGCCGGGACCCCGGCGGTTCCGATGCCGCCGAGGATGCAAACCAGCATCACCGTCAGCTGTTGCCACAGGCTCAGGTCGATCCCGAAGAATTGCGCGAGGAAAATGACGGTCACGCCCTCGAACATCGCCGTGCCGTTCTGGTTGGCGGTGGCGCCGATCGTCAGGACGAAACGCGATACCCGCCGCGGCAAGTGCAGGCGCTCATCGGCGACCTTCAGCGAGGTCGGCAAAGTCGCGTTCGACGAGGCGGTCGAGAAAGCCATCAGGCTGGCCTCCTGGGTTTCCTTGAAGAACGCGATCGGGTTTTTTCGACCAAGCGTCGCCAGAAGCACCGGGAAGACGACGAACATCTGGATCGAGAGCGCCAGAACGACAACGCCGACATAGGCCGACAGCCGGATCAGTAGGTCCCAGCCGAACAGCGCAGCAAGGTTGAACATGAAGCAGGCGACCGCGATCGGAGCCAGCTTGATGACGATCATGATCAGCCGCATCGTCACGTCGAACAGCCCTTCGAAGCCGCGCTGGAGGGCGCGCGCGTTGGGCGTGTCGGTGAGAAGCAGTCCGATCCCAAAGAACAAAGCGAAGAACATCACCGACAGGATCGCGCTGTTCGACCCCATCACTTCGACCAGGTTCTGCGGGATGATGGTGACGAAAGCGTCGATCCCCGACGGCTGCTCGGTCCCGGTGCGGACGATCGCTCCGGCGCGGTCGGCCTGGGCCACCAGCATCTCGTTCGCGACCGCGCGGTCGACCCCCGCACCAGGCTGGAGGATGTTGACCGCGGCCAGACTGACCGCGACCGCAATCGACGAGACTATGACGGTGTAAGCGAGCGTCCTGAGGCCGACCCGCTTCAGCGAACGGATTTCGCCCATCTCCGAAATGCCGACCACCAGCGCCGAGAACAGCAGCGGGATGACCAGCATGAACAGCAAGCGGAGAAAGACCTGGCCGATCGGCTCGGTCACATAGGTGGTGACCGCCTCGACCCAGGCGGCCTCCGGCTGCGTAGAATAGACGATCAGGCCCGCGACCAGCCCAACCAGGAAGCCGATCAGCATCTGCCACTGCAGCTCCAGGCCGCGCTTCGTTGTCGTCTCTTGCATCAGAACTCCCTCGAGACCGGGCATCGCGGCGCGGCGCAGTCCTTGTCAAGCATCGCCGGCTTTGGCCGACCAAATCCAGGCGGCCGCCGCGAATTCGACGGCATCCCCGGTGAAATGGCGTTCGATGACGGATCGCATTCTCTCCACTGCCGAGGGCTTCTCCTGCTCGGGCATCTCCTCGACGACCCTCGACGCCGGACCGATCGCGCCAAGGAACGACAGCGCCTGCTCGATTGCCCCACCTTCCGCGGCGGCGACGTAGTTGAACGCAACGGGCGTTCCTTCGACGGCCGTCCAGCCCGCGGCATCCAGGATGTCGCGGACATAGTGCGGGTCAGCAAAGGCGAAGCCGCTCGGCTCGCGGCCGGGCGGCGGCAACGCGCGGTTCGCCGCCGCGGAGGCAAGCTCGGAAGCCCATGGGTTGGAATGCCAATCCTGGAAGCAGGAGAAAACCAGCGAAGCGCCGGCGCTCGCCGCTGCCCGAAGACTTCGGAACGCCCGCACCGGATCGGCGAAGAACATCACTCCGTGACGCGAGAAGATCAGGTCGAACGGTCCCTCGCCACGCGCCACGGCTTCGGCGTCGCCGAGAAGCACGCGAACCGAGGTGCCGGCGAACCGCTCCTCGGCGATTCCCACCAGCGCGGGCGAGAGGTCGCAGGCGATTATGGTTGCGTCGGGACGGATATTCGCAAGGGCAAGGCTGGTCGATCCCGCGCCGCAACCGACATCGAGCGCCCGGAACGCGCCCTTCGGCGCCGAAGCCGCGATCGCCCGGTTGAGCATTGCGCCGAGCCCGGACAGCGCGCGGTCGATATCCTGCCAACGCTCGGACCAGGCATCGCCACTTTTGGTCTCCCATTCCGGTGTGGCGCTCATCTTGGCTCGCTCAAGCGCCGCGGCCGAACGGATCGTCGATCGAAGGCGGCGGAACGGTGAACCATTTCGGACCACTGGCGGTCATGTAAAAGCAATCCTCGAGCCGGATCCCGAATTTGCCCGGCAAATAAATCCCGGGCTCGTTGGAAAAGCACATTCCCGGCGCCAGCGGCGTCGTTTCGCCGTGGACCAAATTGACCGGCTCATGGCCTTCCATGCCGATGCCGTGGCCGGTTCGGTGCGAAGTGCCGGGAAGCTTGTAGCCGGGCCCGTACCCCCAGCTTTCATAGGTGCGGCGGACGGCATCATCGACGCTGCCGGCCGGAGCGCCGACCTTGGCCGCCGCCATGGCGATGTCCTGGCCGCGGCGCATCTGAGTCCAGACCTTGCGTTGTTCCGCGGTAGGCGGGGCGCCGAACACGAAGGTTCGCGAGATGTCGGACTGATATCCGTGCACACCGCAACCGCAGTCGAGCAGCACGACTTCGCCCTTCCGGACATGCTGTGGCTTGCCCGAGCCGTGCGGATAGGCGCTGGCCTCGCCGAGCAGGATCAGCCCGCCGTCGGTTTGCGCACCGAGCGCACTGACCGCTGCAACATAGAGATCGTTGATATCGGACGGCGTCATGCCCTCGCGGATCCGCGGATAGATCTGATCGTAAGCGGCGAGCGTGATGTCGGCTGCAGCTTGCATCAGCGCGATCTCGGCCGGCGACTTGATCATCCTCAGCGCTCGAGCGACCGGGTTGGCGCTGACCACGCGAACGCCCGGCAGCTGCTGCTGGAGCCGGTCGAGGATGAAGTAGCGGTTGGTTTCCTCGAATCCGACCGGCGAACCAGCAACTCCGCGCTCCGCGAGGAAATCGGCGACAAGCTTGAGCGGCTCCTCGTCCTCCTGCCAGACCCGGACTTCCGCCGGCACCTTCAGGCTTTCCTCGACCGACGGCTTCTCGAAGAAGGGCGTGACGACGATCGGGTCGCCCTGGACGGGGATGACGACACCGGTCAGCCGCTCGCTGCGCCACCACTGGACGCCGGTGAAGTAATCGAGGCTCGGGCCGGACTCGATCACCACCGCCCCGATCCCGTTCTGCCGCATCAGCGCCTGTGCCTTTTTCAGACGCTGGACGCGTTCGGCCGAGCTGATCGGCGGCGGAAGCTTGATCGTCCTTCCCGCGGCGGACTGTGCGCGCAACGGGCTCGCGGCAACCGCCGACATCGACGTGACGACCCCGCCGAGAAAAGTCCGCCGCTCAACCTTCCAGCTCATGACAATCCCCTCCCCGCCAGCCCTGCCAGTTCCTTCAGCAGCTTGGCGGCGACGGTCGCCGTTATCTGGTTGATGTCGCGCGACGGGTTCAACTCGACCACGTCGGCACCGACGATATTGCCGTCGATCCGGTGCAGAACCGAAAGGATCTCGCGCGTCGACAGGCCTCCCGGCTCATGGTGCGAGACGCCCGGCGCGAAGGCCGGATCAAGTCCGTCGAGATCGATGCTGACGTAGAGCGGCGCTCGCGGGATCGGGACGCGGTCGGGCGCGAAATCGCGCATTTCGATCACTTCGACCCCGAACTTGTCCGCCTGCTCGCGGCAATGGCCGTTCATGGTCCGGATGCCGATCTGCACCAGGCGGCTGGCGAGCCCCTTCTCCATGATCCGCGCGAAGGGAGAGGCGTGAGACAGAGGGTCGCCTTCGAAATTGTCGTACAGGTCCGGGTGAGCATCGAAGTGGAGGATGTTCAACGGTCCGTGGACACGCGCCAGACCGGCGACGATCGGAAAGGTCACCATATGATCGCCGCCGAGGCATAATGGCGCAGCGCCATCGCGGGCGGCGGCTTCGACCGCATCGCTGATAATCGCAGGATCGTCCGCATTCTCGAGCAGCGGGAGATCGCCCGAATCCTCGAAGGAAATTCCAAGGCCCAGTTCGTCACCGGATTCTGTCACCCGGTTGCTGTGGTCCGAAGCAAGCGCGGCGCGAATTGCGGCCGGCGCGCCGGCGGGCCCGCGCAGAAACGACGAATGGCTGTCGGTCGGAAGGCCGATCAGCCTCACTCTGGGTCTTGCCGCGGTTGCCTGCATCTTGCCCCATCGCTCTTGCACGAAGCGGTCCGCTGCGCCAGCGCCCCGCGAATGCCCTTCGAACTCAGCCATGGACAGAGCGCCAAGCATCGGCCGGGCCGCAACGAACTGGTGGCGATTCTCGCCGGGTTGATGGCGCTCAACGCCTTCGCGATCGACGCGATGATCCCGGCGCTGCCGCAGATCGGCGCCGATCTCGGGGCCGAAACCGACAATCAGCGGCAGCTGGTGGTGGTCGCTTATTTCATCGGCTTCGGGTCAACCCAGCTCGTCTGGGGACCGCTCGCCGACCGTTTCGGGCGCAAGCCGGTGCTTGCGGCCGGCATCCTGCTCTACACTGGATTCGCTTTGATTTGCGGGCTCGCTGGAAGCTTCGCGCTGCTGATCGCCAGCCGCCTGGCGATGGGTGCGTCGGCCGCCGTCACCCGGGTGCTGGTCGTTGCCATGGTCCGCGACCTGTTCGAGGGCGAGGAGATGGCCCGGCTGATGAGCCTGGTCTTCATGGTGTTCATGGTTGTGCCCGTGCTCGCGCCCAGCCTCGGCCAGCTGATCCTGCTGTTCGGGCCGTGGCGGCTAATCTTCCTGGTGCTGGGTGCCTATGGACTGGCGATGCTCGCCTGGGCCTGGCTTCGGCTGCCCGAAACCCTGCGGCCCGAATATCGCCGGTCGCTTGCCTGGCGCGAGATTGGCGCCGCGACCTGGGAAACGATGCGCGAGCCGCAGTCGCGCGGCTACACGCTGGCGCTCGCCGTCATCTTCGGTGGGCTCACCGCCTATATCGCTTCGGTCCAGCAGATCGTGTTCGACGCCTTCCACGCGCCGGAAATGATCGGAATCGTATTCGGAGCGGTCGCCGCGCCGATGGCGCTGGCGTCATGGACGAACTCGCGGATTGTCGGCCGCTTCGGAGTAAGGCGCGTCGGGCACGCCGGCGCCTTCGCCTTCGCCGCCGTCACGGTCGCGCATGCGCTGGTCGCTTACATGGGCTACGAGAGCCTGGCCGTGTTCGTGGTGATGCAGGGCCTGGCGATGGCCAGCTTCGCATTCACTTCGTCCAACCTGAGCACGCTGGCGATGGAGCATATGGGCCCGATCGCCGGCACCGCCGCGTCGGTCCAGGGCGTGATCGGGACCATGGGTGGAGCGGCGATCGGCTATGCGATCGGCCAGTCGTTCGATGGCACCGTCAATCCGTTCCTGTGGGGCGTGGCGGGCTCGGCGGTCATCGCCCTTGTCCTGGTCATCCTGACCGAGCCCAGGCAGTTGTTCGCGCCGCTCACCCAGGCGGAAGCGAAGGAGGTGGCGGAGCTTCCGCCACTTCCCCCGGAGGATTTGGGTTAGGGCCGCAGACGCGGGTCCCGAAGACTATTCGGCGGCCGTCATCTCATCGTCGTCGCCGGGCCCGACCATCAGCGCCTCGCCGACTTCGTCGGTCTTCCCGCGAATCGCATTTTCGATCCGCTGGGCGACATCGGGGTTTTCCAGGAGATACTGCTTGGCATTCTCGCGGCCCTGGCCAATCCGAACCGAATCATAGCTGAACCAGGCGCCCGACTTCTCGACCAGCCCAGCCTTTACTCCGAGGTCGAGGATCTCGCCCACCTTTGAAATGCCCTGGCCGTACATGATGTCGAACTCGACCTGCTTGAACGGCGGCGCGACCTTGTTCTTGACGACCTTCACCCGGGTGGTGTTGCCGACGATGTCGTCGCGGTCCTTGATCTGGCCGGTGCGGCGGATGTCGAGCCGGACGCTGGCGTAGAACTTCAGCGCATTGCCGCCGGTGGTCGTCTCCGGATTGCCGTACATGACGCCGATCTTCATTCGCACCTGGTTGATGAAGATCACCAGGCAGCGCGAGCGGCTGATCGAGCCGGTCAGCTTGCGCAGCGCCTGGCTCATCAGCCGCGCCTGCAGGCCGACGTGGCTGTCGCCCATTTCGCCCTCGATCTCGGCGCGCGGAACCAGCGCGGCGACCGAATCGATCACCAGCACGTCGACCGCGTTCGAGCGCACCAGCGTGTCGACGATCTCGAGCGCCTGCTCGCCGGTGTCCGGCTGCGAGACGATCAGCTCGTCGACGTCGACCCCGAGCTTCTTGGCATAGGACGGATCGAGCGCATGCTCAGCGTCGACGAACGCCGCCGTGCCGCCGCCGCGCTGGGCCTCGGCGATCGCGTGCAGCGCGAGGGTCGTCTTGCCCGAGCTTTCCGGTCCGTAGATCTCGACCACCCGGCCGCGCGGAAGCCCGCCCACGCCAAGCGCGATGTCGAGCCCGAGGCTGCCGGTCGAAATCGTGTCGATCTCGATCTTTTCGCGGCTGCCCAGCTTCATCGCCGAGCCCTTGCCGAACGCCCGGTCGATCTGCGCGAGCGCCGCCTCGAGCGCCTTCTGCCGGTCCATGCTGGGAATATCCAATCCGTTTGCGATGACTTTGAGCTGCGCTGCCATGCTGTTCACCCCTTCGTCAATCGGCCTGGTGCCGATTTTTGTCTCTCGTCGAGCGGCCGAGCCCCGACCCGCGAAGCGACGTCTGTACCGCTTCTGTTCCGTAAGAACAAGAGGTGAACATCAGGATCCTTTGGTGGCCCTTGCGAGAACCGTTTCGAGCGCCTCGCGCATCGCCTGGTGGAAGTCGGAACGGGCGTAGATGTCGTTGTGCCCTGCCCCGCCGATCGTGCGGTCGAAGACCAGGTTCGGTACTTGGCGGCGAAGGGCTTCGGTGCGGCTCGCCGGGACGATCTCGTCGCGCTCTGCGGCAATAATCGCGGTCGGCACCTGCGTCCCCTTGAGAAAGCCGGCGGCGTCGAGCTCGTGGCGGAAGGCAAAAGTCAGGCCCGGCACCCAAGGGTACAGATCGCGCGCAACCGATTTGAGCGAGTCGAAGGGCGTGACGAGGATCAAACCGTCGAGCGCGCCGCTCCTGGCCAGGCTGGCGGCGACCCCGCTGCCGATGCTGAAGCCGACCGCGACGACCCGCTCCGGCTTTACCCGCTCGATCGCCAGGTCGAGCGCCAGCGGCGCGTCCTCGACCAAAGCGTCGGCCGATGGCCGTCCGGTCGACGGCCGGTAACCGCGATAATGAAAGGCGACGACGTCTGCCTCGGGATAAAGCTGGTGAAGGAATAACGCGACATTCTCGCCGTTCCAGGCATTGCCGCCGAAGCCGATCACCAAGGTGCGTGGACCGGTGGAGCCGTCAGCCGGTGGGATATGCACGCCGTGCAGCTTCACGCCGCCGGGGGCGTCCACGCTCAGGCGCTCGGCGCCGGGCGGCAACGGATCGGCGGGCGCGACGGCATGGGTCGGAAAGATCAGCGCGTCGAGGGACCAGGCCATCGCCGCCACCAATGGTGCAAACAGGACGAGTGCCGCAAGGCCGCCACCAACCGCGGCCAGCCGGAGCCGCGACGGATCAGCCGGCTAGCGCCGCCTCGATCGCCGGCGAGACCCGGTCGACCGTATAGGGTTTTTCGATCATCGGCACGTTGGCGAACTCGGCCGGCGGCGGCTCGACGTGGCCGCCCGTGGCGATCACGAACGGGATCCGCATTTCCCGAAGCTTTCGGGCAACCGGCCAAGCCGTTTCGCCGCCCAGGTTGACATCGAGTATGGCCATATCGAAGCCGCCCTTGTCGGCTTCGCCGATGGCGCCATCGACGCTGTCGCAACTGGCGTGGACCCGGTGGCCGAGGCTTTCGAGGAAGTCCTCGAGCATCATCGCGATCAGCGGCTCGTCTTCGACAACAAGGATGGAGCGCTGCTCGGACATAACCGGCTCGAATATAGTGCGGATTTGACCGGGCAAGCTTTATTTAGCGGTCACGGCCACGGATCCGATCGCGCGCCGCGCTGCCTCGGCCAATTCCTGAACCGAGAAAGGTTTGGGAAGGAAGGCGACCTTGTCGAGGTCGATCGACTTGCGAAGCTGCTCCTCGGCATAGCCAGACATGAACAGGATCGGCAGCTCGGGCCGGGTCTTGCGCGCCTCAGCAACCATAGTCGGCCCATCCATTCCGGGCATGACGACGTCGCTGATCAGCAGGGCGATCTCCTCGCCGCGATTGACGACCTCCAGCGCCTCCTCGCCATTGGCGGCGGTGATGACGGTGTAGCCGTGGCGGGCGAGCGCCCGCTCGGCCACGGCCCGCACCATCGGCTCGTCCTCGACCAGCAACACTGTGCCGGTGCCCCACAGCTCATGCTGCTTCGGCCTGGAGCCGCGCCGCGCCTTGCCGGCTTCGGCTTCGACGCGGTGTACCGGCAAATAGATCACGAACCGGCTGCCTTCGCCGACCTTGGAATCGGCGAAGATGAAGCCGCCCGACTGCTTGACGATGCCATAGACCGTCGAAAGCCCGAGGCCGGTGCCCTTGCCGACTTCCTTGGTGGTGAAGAACGGCTCGAAGATCTTGCCGAGCACGCCCGCCGCGATCCCGCTGCCGGTGTCGGTGACGGATAGCGCGCTATAGTCGGCGATCGGCAGGATGTCGGAGCCGAGCTCGGCGACCTGGCTGGCGTTGACCGCATAGGTTTGGATGGTCAGCGTCCCGCCGCCCTTGGCGGCCATCGCGTCGCGCGCGTTGACCGCGAGATTGATGATCACTTGCTCGAGTTGGCCGGGGTCGGCGCGCACCGGCCCGAGGTTGCGGCCGTGCTTGACCACCAGCTTCACCGTCTCGCCGAGCAGCCGCTTCAATAGGTGCGACACTTCGGCGACGACGTCGGTCAGCTGCACCACCTGCGGACGCAAGGTCTGCTGGCGCGAGAAGGCCAGCAGCTGCCGGGTGAGGCCGGCTGCCCGGTTGGAGTTGGACTTGATCTGCTGGATGTCGTCGTAATCGCTGTCGCCGGGCGTGTGCCGCATCAGCATCAGGTCGCAATGGCCGATGATCGCGGTCAGGATATTGTTGAAGTCATGGGCGACGCCGCCGGCGAGCTGGCCGACCGCCTGCATTTTGGTCGCCTGGGCGACCTGGCGCTTAAGCTTGGCCTCTTCGCTATTGTCCTTGAGCAGCAGCAACACTGCCGCGTCGCCAAGTCCGCGAAGGCCGGCGATGGTCAGCGCCACCGGTTCCTTCGGGCTGCGCGCAAGCCGGACCGCGAGGTCGCCCGACATCGCCGGGCCGCGCGCATGACGTCGAACGGCATCGGCGACCGCGGCCTTGTCTTCCTTGACGACGAGGTCGCCGGGATAGACCGGCCGGGTGGCCTTGATTCCCGCGGCGACCCGGAAGGCGTCGTTCATCGTCAGGAAGCGGCCGTCGCGGTCGACCAGCGCCAGTCCGATCGGCAGGATGTCGAGCATCGCCTGGAGGTGCTGCGAGCTCGACAGCGGCAGGCTGTCCGGGCTGTCGAACAGATAGAAGCTGGCGTAGCCATCGGCACCGGGAGCGTCGATCGGCAAATGGATCGCCCGCAGCGGCCGCCCAATCTCGCCTTCGGAGATGAGTCGGAATTGCCCCTCCTCGGCTTGTTCGACCAGGTCGGGGAGCCGCAGCGACTCCGCCAATTCGACCCCCGCCAGCGCGCGGGCGGCGAACAACGAGTTCCATGACAGCAGCTTGCCTTCGGAATCGACCAGCGCCGCGAGCAGGCCGGCAGCCGCCAACGTATCGCCGGCCTTGCCGCGCATCCGGCCGGCCGTGGCGGCGACTGGGTCGCCCGGCGCCGGACGCAGGAAACGCCAAAGCAGCAGGTCGTTACGCGCGCCGACCCGCTCGACCTCGAGCGCGAAGCCGCCGGCCTTGGTCTCGATACCGGTCGCGCAGCCACCGCCGTCGCGCCATGCCATCGATCGCGCCGCGGCCAACGCCTGGCGCGATTCGGAATCGACCGGCAGCTTGTCCGGCCGCCGCCCGTCGAAGCGCTCGCGATAAACGGCGTTGGCTGCGAGCAGGCCGCCGTCCGAGTCAGTCAGCGCCGCCGCATCCCCCGTCAGCGCCAACATCGCCCCGACCAGCGAGAAATCGGGTGCCGCAACCAACCGCTCGAGGGCCGGCGCTTCGGGCCGTCGCCGGCGGTCGAGGAAAATTGCCGCCGGTGGGCCGATCACGGCCAGCCCCAGGAACAGCAGCGCCGCTGATTGCGCCCCGGCCATCCACAGGAGTCCCGCTCCGGTCAGCGCTCCGGCGGCGACGATTGCCGGAACGAGCCAGCGCGACGTGCCGTCGAGCGGCCGCGAATCGAGGAGCGGGAGCTCCTGCTGGAGCATGGCCTAGAGGACGCCCTTCACCAGATGCGAACCCGCTGCTCGGGGGGCAGGTACAGCTTCTGCCCCGCCTGCACGCTGAACGCCGGATACCAGGGGTCGAGGTTTCGGACGATGTCAGCCCGCTGTGGCGACGGCGAATGCGGATCGGTGAGCAAGCGCTGCAGCAGGTTCGCCTCGCGGTAATTGCGGCGCCAGACCTGCGCCCAGCCGAGGTAGAAGCGCGCGTCGCCGGTGAGTCCGTCGATCACCGGCGCCTCAGCGCCACCGAGCGAGGCAATGTAGGCGTCGTGCGCTACGGTGAGGCCGGCGAGGTCGGCGACGTTCTCGCCCATCGTCAGCTTTCCGTTCACGTGATGCCCGGGAAGCGGCTCGTACGAATTGTACTGCTGCTCAAGCAAATCGAGGCGGGCCGTGAACGCCTTGGTATCACCCGGGGTCCACCAGTCGATCAGCTTGCCCGTCGAATCATATTTCGCGCCCTGATCGTCGAAGTGATGGCTAAGCTCGTGCCCGATGACCGCGCCGATTCCACCGTAGTTGACCGCAGCATCCGCGTGGGGATCGAAGAACGGCGGCTGCAGGATTGCCGCCGGAAAGACGATCTCCACCATTCCGAAATTGGCATAGGCGTTGACCGTCATCGGGGTCATTCCCCACTCCCAGCGGTAGATCGGCTGGCCAAGCTTGCCGAGCTGATAGGCATGCTCAAAGCGCGCCGAGCGCATGGCATTGCCGATAAGGTCATCGCGCTCGATCACGAGTCCGCTCATGTCGCGCCAGCGGTCGGGATAGCCGATCTTCGGGGTGAAAGCGGCGAGCTTTGCATGGGCCTTCGCCTTCGTTTCCGGAGCCATCCACTCGAGCTTGTCGATGCGCTGGTCCATCGCAGCGAGGATGTTTTTCACCAGTTGGTCGGCGGCAGCCTTGGTTTCCGGCGGGAAATATTGGGTGACGTAAAGCTGGCTCACCTCATCGCCGAGCGCAGTGACGGTGAAGTCGACGCCGCGCTTCCACCGCGCTTCCTGCTCCGGAGTTCCGTTCAGCGCCTGCCCGTAGAAGCTGAAGGTTTCCGTATCGAAGGCAGACGGAAGATAGGCCGAATAACCGTCGAGCGACCGCACCAGCATCTGGTCTTTGAGGACGGCGAGCGGAGTCTTGGCGATCAGCGAGGCAGTACCGGTAATCGCGCTGGGCTGGGCGACGACCAGACTATCGACCTTCGCGCCACTATCGCTGAGATAGGCGCTGAAATCGAACCCCGGCGCCTTGCTCTCGAGCTCGGCGATTGTCATTTTGTTGTAGGTTTTGGTGGCGTCGCGGCTGTCTGTCTTGGTCCAGTGGACCTTTGCGACCTTCGTCTCGAAATCCAGTATCGCCGTGGCCCGAGCAGCGGCATTCTTTTCACCGGCAAGGGTCAGCAAGTTCGTTAGGTGCTGGAGATATTTGGCTTTCGTCTCGGCAAGTTTCGCGTCGGTCGACAAATAATAGTCCCGATCCGGCATTCCGATGCCGTCTTGGGCCATGAAAACGATATAGTTTTCGGGCGATTTGTCGTCCTGACCAACGAACATTCCGAAGGGGTCGGAGATTCCGAGCATGTCAGCCTCGGCGTAAAGCGCCGGAAGCTGCGACTTGGACGAGACTCCACGGACTTTGGTTAGCCATGGCTCGAATGGTGCGAGGCCCTTTGTCTCGAGCGCGGCGGTGTCCATGAAACTCGCGAAGACCGCTCCGATCTTACTGTTGGGGTCCTTTGCCTGCTGTTCGATCAGTCCGCGAGTGCGCTCCCGCGACAAGTCGTCGAGCAGGGTGAACATGCCGTAATTCGACTTGTCGGCGGGAATCGGCGTGT
>CAMPJH010000032.1 GCA_946886845.1 uncultured Sphingomonas sp.
TGGTGACGATCGCTTCCTGAAGCTCCTTCGGCTTGACCGTCTCCTCGGCGATCTCACGAAGCGCGACGACCGGGTTTTTGTCGCGGTCGCGGTCGATGGTCAGGTCGGCACCGCCCGAAATCTGGCGCGCGCGCTGGGCCGAAAGCAGGACCAGGTCGAACCTGTTCGGGATCTTATCTACGCAATCTTCGACTGTAACGCGCGCCATCTGCCGCTCCGATAAAGGAATTCCGCAAGGAATATGGGGTGCCGGGAAGGCGGCGCCAATAGCTTGCGGGCGCTGGAAAAGCAACCGAGCGTCGCGCCTTGCCTAGCCTCCGGCGGCGGGCCACATCTTCAGATATGGCAACTCGGCGCAAAGCGGCAGAGACGCCGTCGATCAGGGCGGAGGTCGCCGGCAATCAGCTCGAGGTGCTCGAAACCGGGGCGCAGCGGCTTGCCGCGTTGAGTGCGCTCATCGAAGACGCGCGGCACAGCCTCAAAATCTTGATGTACATGTTCAACTCGGATCGCGCCGGCGATCGCGTCCGCGACGCGCTGGTCCGGGCGGCGCGGCGCGGCGTGAAGGTGCAGCTGCTGATCGACGCGTTCGGCTCATCTGCGCCGCCCGCCTTCTTTGCTGAGATTGCCGAGAGAGGCGGCGAATATTGCGTGTTCCATCCGACCTACGGCCGCCGCTATTTACTCCGCAACCACCAGAAGCTGATCATTGCCGACGACCGGATCGCGATGACTGGCGGCGCCAACATCGACAGCAGCTACTTGGCCGACAGAGGCGCGCGGCACTGGCGCGACCTGTGGCTTCGGATCGAAGGATCCGAGGCGGCGGTCGCCGGCCGCTATTTCGACGCCTTGTTCCGCTGGTCGAACCGAAAGACCGCCAAGCTGCGCTCGCTGCGGCGGATGGTCGGCGAGTTCAGCGAGTGGCGCGGACCGCTGCAGTGGAAGTTCAGCGGCCCGCTCAGCGTTCGCAATAGCTGGTGGCGGAGCATCGGCGCCGACATCAGGCGCGGCAGCCGCCTCGATATGATTTTCGCCTATTTCGCTCCGCCGGGGGCCATGCTCCGCCGGATCGGCCAGCTCGGCCGCCGCGGCCGAGCCCGGATCATCACCGCCGCCAAATCCGACAATCACGCGACCATCGCCGCCGCCCGGCACAGCTACAGCCGGCTGCTCCGGCGCCATGTCGAGATGTACGAATATCAGCCGGCGATGCTGCATACCAAGCTGGCGATCGTCGACGACGCCGTCCACATCGGCTCATCCAACTTCGATTACCGAAGCCTCTACATCAACCTGGAGGTCATGCTGCGGATCGAGGACGCCGGCTTCGCGGCGGCGATGCGCGGCTATTTCGAGCGCGAGCTTGCGCAGAGCAAATGGATCACGCCCGAACTGCACAAGTGCCGATCCAACCCGTGGCGCCGCCTTAAATGGGCGATCTCCCACTTCCTGGTAAATATCATGGACTATACGGTGACCAGGCGGCTGAACTTCCGGCCGGAGCGATGACGGCTTAGCCTG
The DNA here is from genome assembly GCA_946886845.1 of uncultured Sphingomonas sp. Next base: position 1,525 of record CAMPJH010000032.1, read on the forward strand.
CCGCCTCGTTCTTCCAGGCCCAAAACAAGCGCGCCGGCGGGACGTTGATCCATTCGAACCCGCGGTCGACCCGGTCGAACCAGGGTGCGATGAAATTCAGCACCTTGGGGCTGAACTGATAGACCAGGAAGGCGCCGCCGGGACGGACTACCTTGGCCGTCGCCTGGGCGATGTCGTCGCCAATCCCCGGTGGAAGCGTCGAGAATGGCAGGCCGGACAGCACGTAATCGGCCTTTGCGAAGCCGTGCTCGGCAATGATCGCCTCGACGTCGGCGGCGGAACCGGCGACCGCGACCAGCCGCGGATCGTCGATCGACTTGCGCAGGAAACGGATAAAATCGGGGTTGGTGTCGATCGCGATCAGCTTGGCGTTCTCGCCCAGCTTCTCGAGGATCGGCCGGGTGAAGGTGCCGACCCCCGGACCATATTCGACGAACAGCTTGGTCGTCTCCCAGTCGACCGGCTTGAGCATCCGCTCGATCAGCACCCGGCTCGACGGGATGATCGACCCGACCATCACCGGATGCTTCAGGAAGCCGCGAAGGAATTGCCAATGCGGGCTGTCCGAGCGGCGCGCCGAGCGGCGGACGAGCCGGCGCGGCCCTTTGAGAATGCGAGCGGTCGAGGTCGGCATCGGCGTCTAAAGCTCCGTCGGACGAGGTTCGCTGCGTTGGCAAATGCAGCGCTCGTTGGCAAGGTTGCGCGGGCTCGGCCGGTTCCCCGGCGCGTCGGTCGCGGCTACGGCCGAACCGATGCCCGCTATCGCTCCCAAAGGCACGCTTCCGACGAGCGCCGTCGCCACGCCGCACTTCCTGCTGCTTTATGCGGCGATGCTGGTTGCGGCGGCCGGCAATACCGCGCTTCAGTCGGTGATGCCGGCGATCGGCCGCGAGATCGGGATCGCCGATTTCTGGGTCGCCATCGCCTACACCTGGTCGGCGGTGCTGTGGGTGCTGCTGGCGCCTTACTGGGCCGAAAAGAGCGACCGCCACGGCCGCAAAGCGCTGACCCTGATGGGTGTCGCCGGCTTCATTGTCTCAATGACCTTGTGCGGCCTGGTCCTCGATTTCGGGCTGCGCGGCTACTTCGGAGGGGCGCTGACGTTCGCCCTGTTCGCGCTATTTCGCGCCATTTACGGCGGCCTCGGCTGCGCAACGCCGTCGGCGACTCAGGCCTACCTCGCCGGCAAGACCCGGCGAAGCGGCCGGGTAGCGGCGCTTTCGGCTTTGTCCTCGTCGTTCGGCCTCGGCACGATCATCGGCCCGGCGCTGGCGCCTCTGTTCGTGTTTCCACCGTTTGGGCTGGCCGGGCCGCTGCTCGCTTTCGCCCTGATCGCGCTACTGGTATTCGCCGCGATCCTCGCCTGGCTGCCCGACGACAAATATGGCCGCCGGGCCGGCCGCGGCGCGGCGATGAGCTATCCATCGCAGGCTTCCGCCGTGACCGGCGCAAGCGTCATTGCCGCAACCGCCCCGGGGCACAGGAAGCGGCTCAAATGGACCGACCCGAGAATCCGCGACTGGATCCTCGCCGGGGTCGCGGCGGGCCATGCCCAGGCAGCAATCCTGACCTGCCTCGGCTTCTTCGTCATCGACCGCCTCGCGCTCGACCCGCACGGGTCGGAATCATCGATCGCGATCGTCATGATGGCCGGCGCGTCGGCGACCCTCGCCGCGCAATGGGGACTGATCCCGCGCCTCAACGCCGGACCCCGCGCTTTGCTGCTTTGGGGATCGCTGATCGCCGCCATCGGCCTCATCGGCACCATGATTGCGAACGATCTTTACGGGATCACCCTCGGCTTCGCGGTCGCCTCGATCGGTTTCGGCTTCACCCGCCCGGGGTTCACCGCCGGAGCGTCGCTCGCGGTCCCGCTCAGCGAACAGGGTGCGGTCGCCGGAGTGATCACCGCCGCGAACGGGATCAGCTTCGTCGTCGCGCCGGCGCTGGGAATGGCGCTTTACGCGATCAACCCGAACATCCCGTTCGCGGCGTCTGCCCTGCTATTGCTGCTGCTGACGTGGCTGAGCCGCGGCCTAGGCCGGGCCTGAATCCTCGCCGCTTCGCGGACGCAGCATCCCGGGCAGCACGAAGCCAATTCCGGTCGGCCGGACGGCGTCGCTCTTCAGGGTTTCCTGGATGCGTTGATATTCCTCGAGCATCTCCGGAGTGACCGAGGCGCGCGTATCGGCGAGCGCGGTTTCGAAATCCGCCATCGTCACCTGCCCCGAATCGAGACCGCGACGGAGCGCGATCAGGCCCGCCCGACGGACCAGGTCCTCGAGATCGGCGCCAGTGAACCGCTCGGTCCGCTGGGCAAGCGATTCGAGATCGACGTCGTCGGCGAGTGGCATTCCGGCGGTGTGAATCGCGAGGATTCGCCGGCGTCCGGCGGTGTCGGGCGGCCCGACGTAGATCAATTCGTCGAAGCGGCCCGGACGGAGCAGCGCCGGATCGATCAGGCTGGGACGGTTGGTGGCGCCGATGACGACGACATTGTTGAGCTCCTCGAGCCCGTCCATCTCGGCCAGGATCGTGTTGACCACCCGCTCGGTCACCTGCGGTTCGCCCAGCCCGCCACCGCGCACCGGCACCAGGCTGTCGATCTCGTCGAGGAAGATGACCGTCGGCGCCACCTGCCTTGCCCGGGCGAACAGGCGGGCGATCTGCTGCTCGCTTTCGCCATACCATTTCGACAACAGGTCCGACGACTTGGTAGCGATGAAGTTGGCGCTGCTTTCGCGCGCCGCCGCTTTTGCGAGCAGCGTCTTGCCGGTTCCCGGCGGGCCATAGAGCAGGAAGCCCTTGGCCGGGCGGATGCCAATTCGGCGGAAGGCTTCGGGATGCTTCAAGGGCAGCTCGATTCCCTCGCGAAGCTTCTCCATCGGCTCGTCGAGCCCGCCGATGTCCGACCAGCGGACCTGCGGCGCTTCGACCATCACCTCGCGCATCGCCGAAGGCTGCACGCGCTTGAGCGCATTCTCGAAATCGCGATTCTCGACCGACAGCGCGTCGAGCACTTCAGTCGGGATGGTTTCTTCCTCCGGGTTGATCTGCGGCATGATCCGCCGCACCGCTTCCATCGCCGCTTCCCGGGTCAGAGCGGCAAGGTCGGCGCCGACGAAGCCGTAAGTGCGCCGGGCGAGGTCCTTGATGTCGGCGTCGGGCGCCAAGGGCATGCCGCGCGTGTGGATTTCGAGGATCTCGAGCCGGCCCTGCTCGTCGGGGACTCCGACGATGATTTCGCGGTCGAGCCGGCCGGGCCGGCGAAGCGCCTCGTCGAGCGCCTCCGGCCGATTGGTCGCGGCGATGACGACCAGGTTCTGGCGCGGCTCGATCCCGTCCATCAAGCTCAAGAGCTGGGCGACGAGGCGTTTCTCGGCTTCGCCGCTCACCTGCCCGCGCTTCGGGGCGATCGAATCGATTTCGTCGATGAAGATGATCGACGGCGCCGCCGCCGACGCCTGCTCGAACAGCTCGCGCAGCTTGCGCTCGCTCTCGCCATAGGCCGAGCCCATGATCTCCGGGCCGGCGATATGAAAGAAATGGGCGCTGCTCTCATTGGCGACGGCGCGCGCCAGCCGGGTCTTGCCGGTTCCGGGCGGCCCGTGGAGCAGGACGCCCTTGGGCGGGTCGACGCCGAGCCGCTGGAACAGCTCGGGGTGGCGCAGCGGAAGCTCGACCATCTCGCGCAGCGCATCGATCGTGTCGCGCATTCCGCCGAGGTCGTCATAAGTGACGTCGGCGCGCCGATCGCCCGGCTTGCCGCCGAGAAATTCCGGAAGCAGCTCGATGTCGGTCTTGGCGTCGATATGGACGATACCCTTCGGCGCCGTGCTGACGACGATCAGCCGCACTTCCTGAAGCGCGAACGCCGGGGCATTGAGCAACTGGCGCACCGGATCGGGGACATCGGCGTTGACTCGCTGGTGGCCGGTGGTGGCGACGGTGTCGCCCTCGCACAATGGCCGTCCGGCAAAAGTGCGCTTGAGGGCACCGGCAGAGCCCTGAAGCCGGACATTGTCCTGGGCCGGCGCGAACACCACCCGGGTCGCCGGCTTCGACTTCGCTTTCTTCACTTCGACGAAATCGCCCGAGCCGATGCCGGCGTTGGCACGCTGCAAGCCGTCCAACCGGATAATGTCCAGCGCTTCGTCCTCGGTGTAGGGGCGGATCGCCCGAGCCGCGGTCGAGCGCTTGCCGATGATTTCGATGGTGTCGCCCTCGCTAAGGCCGAGATCCTCCATCAGCTTGGCCGGAAGCCGCGCGATTCCGCGGCCGCTATCCCCTGGCGCGAGGTTGGCGACCTGGACGCGCCGTGTCTTCGGCCGCTCTGCCACTTGGGTATCCGCCATCGAATCTCCTTTAGCGCCCCGCTGCCCTATTGCTGAAATGAAACGGCGCCGGGCTTTCCCGGTTCAATTTGGGGCGGAATTCCCCGGTTAAAAGCCTTTGGGTCAAAACTGGATCTTCCCGGCGGCCTTGCGCGCGACCGACCTCGGAACGAGGCGGGTGGAAAAAGCGGCGATCCTGTTGAGCACTCCGGTGATCACGACCGCCCTGTTGCGATCGAGCGCGCGCAGCCCTTCGCGAACGACTTGGTCGGCGTTCATCGACAAGCGGTCGACCGTTCGGTTGCCGCCAAATCCGGCGACTTCGCCGAATTCGGTTCTTGTCGGACCGGGGCATAAGGCCGTCACTTTGACACCGTACCGCCGGACTTCCTCGTGGAGCGCCTCGCTCAGCGACAGGACATAAGCCTTGGTCGCGAAATAGACCGCCATCCCCGGCCCGGGCTGGAAAGCGGCGGTCGACGCTAGGTTGAGGATCGCTCCGGACCGCCGTTCGATCATGGCCGGAAGCACCGCCCGGCACAGGTCGGTCAGAGCTCCGCAGTTGAGGTCGACCATCTGCCGAAGTCGCTCGGGATCGGCCCTTTCGAACCGCCCGTGGAGGCCGAAGCCGGCGTTATTGACCAGCAAGTCGACGGTTTCGCCGGCGTCCCTGAGATTGGCGATTAGCAGCGCCGCAGCGTCCGGAGCGCCTAGGTCGATCGCCACCGCACGCGCGTCGCCCAGCTCGGTGGCTAGTGCGTCGAGGCGGTCCTTGCGGCGAGCGGCAAGCACCAGATGATGACCGCGCCTCGACAATTGGCGGGCAAACTCGACCCCCAGGCCGGCCGATGCGCCGGTGATCAGCACGACCTTCCGGTCCAAACTAATCGGCCTTGCTGAGGGTCGCCTTGACGATCTTTCCCGGCGCAGTGGGCGGCTCGCCCTTAGGCAGAGCATCGACATGTTCCATCCCGCTCTCGACCTCGCCCCAGACGGTGTACTGGCCGTCGAGGAAGCGGGCGTCGTCAAAGCAGATGAAAAACTGGCTGTTGGCGGTGTCCGGACTCGGCTTGCGGGCCATCGAAACGGTCCCGCGGACATGCGGCGCCTGGCTGAACTCCGCCTTGAGGTCGGGAAGGTCGGAGCCGCCCATTCCGGTCCCGGTCGGGTCGCCGGTTTGCGCCATGAAGCCCGGGATCACCCGGTGGAACAGCACGCCGTCATAGAAGCCCTTGCTGGCAAGGTCGGTGATCCGCTCGATGTGGCCGGGCGCGAGGTCGGGCCGAAGCTTGATGACGACGTTGCCGCCGCTCGAGAGGGAAAGGGTCAGGCGATCGTCGGCCATTGGGCTGCCTCCTAATGCGGGAAAGCGGGCGATTTAGGCCGGGAACCGCGCTTGCGCCAGTGGAGGCGCGGCAATAGGAGGGCCTACGCGTCGGCAAGGGGTGAGGGTCATGAGCGAGAGCGAGAAGATCGCCGCCGCCCCCGGAACCGGGCCGCTCGAGGCGGCAGCTGCCTCGGCAATCGACGAAGAGGACCGGCTGCGGCCGGAATTCGTCGATCGAGTGCTCAACGCGGTCGACGCCGGCGACGACGCCATCGCCCGCGAACTGGTCGCTCCGCTGCATCCGGCCGACGTCGCCGACCTGATCGAGCTCGCCGCCGGCGACGAGCGCGAAGGCCTGGTCAAGGCGCTCGCCGGAATTGTCGATGCCGACGTGCTCGCCGAGATGAACGAGCATGTCCGCGAGACGCTTCTCGACGCGCTCGACGCCGACCAGGTCGCCAAGATCGCCGCAGAGCTCGAGACCGACGACGCCGTCGCCATCCTCGAAGACCTCGAGGAACATGAGCAGCGCGCGGTGCTTCGGGCGATGGAGCCCGACGACCGAGCGGCGATCGAGGAGGCGCTCACCTATCCGGAGGAATCCGCCGGCCGGTTGATGCAGCGCGACCTGATCGCGGTGCCCGAGCATTGGAAGGTCGGCCAGGTCATCGACTATCTGCGCTCGACCGAGGACCTGCCTACCGACTTCTGGGAAATCTTCGTCGTCGGCCCAAGCCACCACCCGGTCGGCACCTGCAAGTTGTCGACGATATTGCGCGCCCCCCGCTCGACGCCAGTCAGCGACGTCATGATTCGCGAGCAGACCCTGATCCCGGTCGACATGGACCAGGAAGACGTCGCCCTGCGGTTCCAGAAATATGCCCTGGTCTCGGCCGCCGTAGTCGACGGCGCCGGCCGGCTGGTGGGAATGATCACCGTCGACGACATCGTCCACATCATCCAGGAGGAGGCCAGCGAGGACGTCCTGCGGCTGTCCGGCGCCGGCGACGAGGGCGACATCAACGAGCCGGTGCTGGAAAGCTATCGGGCGCGGGTCCGCTGGCTCATCACCAATCTTGGTACGGCGCTGGTCGCTTCGACCGTCATCAGCTTCTTCGAAGGCGCCATCGCCCAGTTGGTGGTGCTGGCCGTGCTGATGCCGATCGTCGCCGGAGTCGGCGGCAATGCCGGCACCCAGACGCTTGCAGTAACCGTGCGCGCGCTCGCCACCAACCAGCTGACCGGATCGAATCGCTGGCGCGCGGTCGGGCGGGAGATGCGGGTGGCCCTGCTCAACGGCGGAACCGTCGCTCTCATCCTCGGGATCGGCGTTGCCGCCGTCTTCGGCAATCCCCTGCTGGGTGGCGTGATCGCCGCGGCGATGTTGGCCAATATCCTGGTCGCCGGGACGGTCGGCTCGCTGGTTCCGCTGACGCTCGAGCGGATGGGCGTCGACCCGGCGGTCGGTTCGTCGGTGTTCGTCACGATGATGACCGATTCTATGGGCTTCCTGATCTTCCTCGGCCTTGCGGTGCTGAGCGGCCTGGCCTGACAAGCCGTTGTAACCAAGCGCTTCTTCCGCCAGTGCGGGCGGCGATGCCGCTCCACCTGACCAAAGTCGCGTTCGGCTGCCGCACCATCGAGGCGCTGGAAAAGCGAATCGGGGCGCGGGTCCGCGACGGCGAAGTGCGGATCGCAACGCGGATGCGGCCAAAGCGCGCGGACGAGCTGATCGGCGGCTCGCTCTTCTGGATCGTCAAGCACCGACTAGTCGCGTTCCAGCGGATCCTGCGCTTCGACGACCGCTCCGACGGCCGGATCGACATCATATGCTCGGCGGAGCTGGTTCTGATCCCGCCCAGTCCAAAGCGCGCCCATCAGGGCTGGCGCTATCTCGACGAGGATAGCGCGCCATGCGCCGAGGGCGACGGTTCGGGGATCGCCGACCTGCCGCCTCGGCTCTACGGCCGACTGGCCTCTTTGGCCCTGGTCTGAGCGGCTGGCCCGATCAGAACAAGATGATCAGGACGATGATCAGGAGGATCAGGCCGCCGATACCGATATACATGGTTTCACTCCCATTTTTCGCAGACTGAAGCGCCAACGTTCCGGCCGCGAATTCGGTTGCCCGATTCGCTTTGACCCGCCTTGTCGGTCACGCGCGCCGGCCCTATTGCAGCGGTGATCGACAAGGAGGCGCGCATGACGGACGTTCGGGTTTCAACGGCAATCGACGCAATGGTCGAAGCCCAGGCGATGCTCAGCCATCCCTTCTACCAGGCATGGACCGAGGGGCGCCTGCCGCTCGACACGTTGCGCGCCTACGCCCGCCAATACTTCCACCACGTCGAAGCTTTTCCGCGGGCCGTCAGTGCGGTGCACAGCGCCTGCCCGGACCGCGGCGGCCGGCGGATGCTGGCCGAGAATCTAGCCGAGGAAGAGGGCGTCGAGTGTGGCAAGCAGGACCATGCGACCTTGTGGCTGATATTCGCCTGCGGCCTTGGCGAGGACGAAGCGTCGGTCCGCGCCCAGCAGCTCAATCCCGAGACCGCCGCCCTGATCGACACCTTCCGGCGGTTGTCGCGCCGCTCCTATGCGGCCGGCCTGGGCGCGCTCTACGCCTACGAATCGCAATTTCCGGGCGTCGCCACCGCCAAGATCGAAGGGCTGGTCGACCGCTACGGGATCGCCGACGAGGAAACCCTTCGCTTCTTTCGCGTCCACGCAACTGCCGACGTCGAGCATAGCGCAGTGTGCCGCGCCCTCCTCGACCGGCTGCCCGACGACCAGAAGGCGGAAGCTGTCGCTGCCGGCGACGAGCTGGCCGGTGCGCTTTGGAACTTCCTGTCGGGAGTCGAAGCTAGCGCCGCATTGAATTAGCGGCAGCCGCTGACCACGGCGGAGCCAACCGCGCGCAAGGTGCAGGCCGGTCGGCCGCCGAGCTCGACGGTCGCGATTCCGAGCGCATCCACCTTCGCGGTGTTGGTCGCTGTCAGCCTGACGACCGAATTGCCCTCGGCGCCGACGGTCGCGTCCTTCGCGGTCAAGGCCGATCCGTCGAACGTCGACGTGCGGCGTACTTTTGCCTTTACGTCGGCGGCAGCGCCGCGGACGACCGCCGAGCCGCTTCCCGAAATTCCGGCGCGAAGCCGGTCGACGGTAAGCCGGCCGACGGCGATCGAGCCCGCGCCCTGGACGCTGAGGTCGAACGATTGGCCTTTCGCTTTGTCGATTGCGAGGCTGCCGGCCCCGTTCAGCCATGCGGTCGAAAGCTCATGGGTGCCGATCGCGATTTCGATCGGTCCCGGCCCCTCGCCCGGGTAGCTGCCCCATCCCGACGGGTTCTTGCGGACGATCAGCGTCTTGCCCTGCACTTCGATCGAAACCCCGTTGAGCGCCGCCGCCGAGCCGCTCGCCTTGGCGAACGGCGCGACCCCGGTCGTCAGCCGGACCCGGTAGGGCCCGTCGATCCGAATCCGGTCGAAGCCGGTGACGGTGAAGTTTCGCTCGGCGGCGCTCGCCGGGACCGAGGCCGCTAACGCGGCGAATACAAGAAGGGGAAGGCGATAGGTCATGCCCGTCACCTTCCCGGATTGTGGTTAACAGCCGTTTAAGAGCAGTTGGCCGAGCCCGAGCCCATCTTGTTGATCGAGCATTTCGCGCCGCCGGTGAGAGTCACATCGCCCGAACCCATGATGCTGACGTCTGCGGTTCCGGTCGCCTGGCCGCGAACGTTGCCCGAGCCGGCGATCGAGATATCCGCGGTCTCGCTTCGAACCCCGGCGGCATCGATGTCGCCCGAGCCGGCAATGCTGAAGTCGACCGACTTGGCCTGGCCGGCGCGGGCATGCAGGCCACCCGATCCGGCGATCGACAGGTCGAGGTCCTGGACGTCGATGGTTTCGACCCGCAGGTCGCCCGAACCGGCGATGCTGCCGCTGAAACTGTCGCCCTTGACCTGGTCGATGACCATGTCGCCGGAGCCGGCAATCGCCGCGCCGCGAAGGGTGGGCACGGTGACCTGGAGGGTCGCGTGGCCGCGGCTTGTCCAATTGTCGAACCAGCCTTCTCTGCGGGGTCTGATGACGAGCTTGTCGCCGCGAACCTCGACTTCCAGCCGCTCGAGCAGCTTTTCCGGACCGCTCGCCGAAACGCTCGGGCCGGCACCGGTGCGAACTTGGACATCGAACGGCCCCGCCACCTCGATCTGCTGGAATTCGCCGACCTGATAGCTGCGCTGGACCGTCGGCCCGCCATCCTCGGCCTTCCCCTCTCCGCATCCGGCGGTAATCGCCGTCGCAGCGGCGATACCGCTCAATACTGCCTTGCGCATGGTGCTTCCTCCTATTCCCTGTATTAGTTCCGCAATACACCAGCGGACTCGGGTGGCGCAAGGCCCAAAAGAAAAGGGCGCGCCGTTGCCGGCGCGCCCTCGCTGTCCCGAAGGAAGGGTGGCTTATGCCATTTCTTTGGGCCGGTGGATTTCCGAAGCCTTGTTGAGAATCTCGAGGATCTTCACCAGCGCCGACTTCTCGTCGGTCTGCTCCATGGCGCCGAGCTCGCGGGCGAGCCGCGACGAAGCCGCCTCGAAAATCTGCCGCTCCGAATAGCTCTGCTCGGGCGCATCGTCCGGGCGGAACAGGTCGCGGACCACCTCGGCGATCGACGTCAGGTCGCCCGAGTTGATCTTGGCTTCATATTCCTGGGCGCGGCGCGACCACATGGTGCGCTTGACCTTGGGCTTGCCCTTGAGCGTCTCGAGCGCGTCCTTCATCGTCTTGTCCGACGACAATTTGCGCATGCCCACCGAATCCGCCTTGTTGACCGGAACCCGGAGGGTCATTTTCTCTTTTTCGAAGCGCAGCACGTACAGGTCGAGACGAGTCCCGGCGATTTCCGTGCTCTGCAATTCGACGACTCGGCCGACACCGTGCTTGGGGTAAACAACATAGTCGCCGACATCGAAGCTCAAAGCCTTGGCAGCCATTCGCACACCTTTCTGTTTAACGGCGGTAAGAGCCGACACATCGCGCATCGCCCCCAGAACGACACTTCGTCGTGGCTCTTCGCCTATGTAGGTTCCTGCTAGCGGGCCGCTGCCGAAGCGCGGCGGCCTCCTGTGACCATTTTATATCACAACTGACCCTAAATTGCGAGTCCGAGCTGGAGCGGCGAC
>CAMPJH010000033.1 GCA_946886845.1 uncultured Sphingomonas sp.
CGAGTTTGACGAGCAGGCTCGAGTGGACCTGGATCGTCGGCAACCACGATCCCGGATTCGCCGACCATTGCGGCGGCACGATCGTCGAGGAGGCTGAGGTCGGCGGGATCCTGCTCCGCCACGAGGCCCAGCCGTTCGAACCGCGCCCGGAAATCTCCGGCCATTTCCACCCGAAGCTGAGGCTGACTCTCAAGGGCCGGAGCGTCTCGCGGCGCTGCTTCGTCGCCTCGGACCGCAAGCTGATCCTGCCCGCTTTCGGCGCGCTGACCGGCGGCCTCGACGCAACCCACCCGGAGATCGCCCGCGCGGTGAGCGGCGAGGCGGTGGCGCTGGTGCCAACCGCCGACCGCCTGCTGCGCTTCCCGCTGGCGGCCTAGCTTCTCTTCAATTCGATCGCGATCGCGCCGCTTGGGCTAAGCAGCAGCCGAGCCTTGCCCGGCCGGCGCCTGCCGAAGGTCGCCGCCTGAAGCTCGTTGCGCGCCGCGTGCCGGTCGAAGCGGAAGCCGGCCGCGTCGGCCTGGCTCTTCAATCGGTCGAGATGCTGGTCGAGATTGGCGATGCCCTCTTCGGGATCGAAGTGCATGACTTCCTCGAGATCGCGCGCCGGCGGCTGGTCCATCCCTCTTCCATCGCCAGCGGCGGCGTTCGAGGCAAGCCCATTTGCGCACTTCGCCCACTTCTCTAAACCGGCGGTCATGAAATCAGCCGCCACCGTCCTCGCCGGGCTTTGCCTGGCAATGCTCGCCGCCCAGGCGCCCGCCCAGCCGATCGATCCGAAGACCAAGGCGCGAATCGACCGAATATTGAAACGAACGCCGCTGATCGACGGCCACAACGACCTGCCCGAGCAGCTGCGCGAGAATTACGCGTTCAGCGTCGAGGGGCTCGAAAGTGGCGGCGCGACACGCGAAAAGCCGTTGATGACGGACATTGCGCGGCTCCGCCGGGGCCGCGTCGGCGGACAGTTCTGGTCGGTCTGGATCCCCGGCACGGTCAATGGCGACGAGGCGATCCGCCAGACTCTCGAGCAGATCGACATCGTCACGCGGCTGGCAGAAGCGTATCCGGAAGATCTCGAGCTCGCCTTCACCGCCAGCGAGTTGGAGCAGGCCCATCGGCGGGGCCGGATCGGCTCGCTGATCGGGATCGAAGGCGGGCGGCAGATCGGCGGCTCTCTCGCAGCGCTGCGCCAGTTCTATCGGCTCGGCGCCCGCTACATGACGTTGACCCACAACCAGACGACCGAATGGGCCGACAGCGGCACCGACGAGCCGAAGTTCGACGGCCTCAGCCCATTCGGCATCGAGGTGGTGAAGGAGATGAACCGCCTCGGCATGCTCGTCGACCTCAGCCACGTCTCGCCGGCGACCGCCGCCGACGCGATCGCCGCCAGCCGGGCACCGGTCATCTTCTCCCACTCGGATGTCGCTGCGATCAATCCGCACCCGCGCACCGTGCCGGACGAGATTCTGCGGCTGCTTCCGGCCAACGGCGGCGTGGTGATGGTGACCTTCGTCCCCGCGTTCCTGTCGCCCGACTTCTGGGCCTGGTCGCGCGAACGCTCTGCCGAGGAAGCGCAGCTGAAAAGCCTCTATTCGTTCAGCAAGGCGAAGGTCGAAGAGGGGCTCAAGAGCTGGGATTCGGCGCACCCCCGTCCCGACGTCCCGATTACTCTGGTCGCCGATCATATTGAGCACGTCGTCAAGGTCGCGGGCCACGACCATGTCGGCATCGGCGGCGACATGGACGGCATCGACCATGTGGTTCCGGGCCTCGACGGGGTCGAGGATTATCCGGCTTTGTTCGCCGAGCTGATCGGCCGCGGCTGGACCGACAGCAACCTCGCCAAGCTCGCCGGTGACAACATCCTGCGCGTGCTTCGCCAGGCCGAGCAGGTCGCGGATTCGATGAAGGGTGAAGCGCCGTCGCTGGCACAGCTCGAGCCGGCCGAATGAGTGAGCCGCCGCTCAAGGCCGCCATCACGCCGGTCACTCCGCTGCAGCAGAATTGCACTCTGCTGTGGTGCACCGCGACGTTGCGCGCCGCCTTCGTCGATCCTGGCGGCGACCTGCCGCGTCTGAAGGCGGCCGCCGCCCAGGCCGGCGTGGCGGTCGAGAAGATCCTGCTTACCCACGCCCATATCGATCATGCCGGTCAGGCGGGGATATTCGCCGAAGAGCTCGGAGTCCCGATCGAGGGGCCGCACGAGGCTGATCGCTTCTGGATCGACCGGCTCGAGGAGGACGGCCGGCGCTGGGGCCTGACCGGCCGGCCGTTCGAGCCCGACCGCTGGCTCGACGACGGCGACACCGTCACCGTCGGCGAGCTGACCCTCAACGTCCGCCACTGCCCCGGCCACACGCCCGGCCACGTCGTCTTCCACCATCCGCAATCGAAATTGGCGATCGTCGGCGACGTTCTGTTCAGGGGCTCGATCGGCCGCTGGGACTTCCCGATGGGCAACCACCAGCAGCTGGTCGATTCGATCACCAGCAGGCTGTGGCCGATGGGCGACGACACCGCCTTCATTCCCGGCCACGGGCCGATGTCGACCTTCGGCCACGAGCGCGCGACCAATCCTTTGGTCGGCGACTCCGCCCTTGCCGCCTAGCCCATCGCGCTTGCGCTTCGCCGCACTTGCGCTATAGGAGCCGCGGTCCGCGATGATCCGGCCGCCGCCACGGGTCCAACCCGTCGAGATTCGGCGCGGATCATCGCTAATTTTTTTCACATGAGCAGGTGCCGCAATGGCTGTCCCTAAGAGAAAAACATCGCCTTCGAAGCGCAACATGCGCCGCAGCCATCATGCGCTGAAGCCAGTCCAGTTCCAGGAATGCCCGAACTGCGGCGAGTTGAAGCTTCCGCACAACCTGTGCCAGGCCTGCGGCCACTACAACGGCCGCGAGATCACGAGCGAGGCCTAGGAGCGGCGAGGACGCGGGGGGTCCCGATCATGGACACAAGCCCGCGCATCGCGATCGACGCAATGGGTAGCGATACCGGCCCGGCGGCCGTGGTTGCCGGAGTCGCGCGTTCGTGCCGCCGCGATTCGACGCTGCATTTCACAATCTACGGCGACGAGGCGCTGATCCGTCCCGAGCTCGAACGTCACAATTGCGGCGACGCCATCGTCGAGATCGTCCACACGCCCGAAGCGATTGCTGCCTCCGAAAAGCCGAGCCAGGCGATCCGCCGCGCCCGCACGACGTCGATGGGGATGGCGATCAACGCGGTGAAGGACGGCGAGGCCGACGCCGCCGTCTCGGGCGGCAACACCGGCGCGATGATGGCAATGGCGAAGCTGGCGCTGCGCACCATGCCGGGGATCGACCGGCCGGCGCTGGCAGCGCTGCTGCCGACCCTCGGCGACACCGACGTCGTCATGCTCGACCTCGGCGCCAATACCGAATGCGACGCCCAGAACCTGGTCCAGTTCGCGGTCATGGGCTCCGCCTATGCGCGCACGGTTCTGCGAATCGACAGGCCGCGGGTGCGGCTGCTCAACATCGGCACCGAGGAGCTCAAAGGCACCGACGAGCTCAAGGAAGCGGCGGGACTGCTCCGCGACGCCGATTATCTGCCGCTTCGCTTCGACGGCTTCACCGAAGGCGATCAGCTGTCGCGCGGCAATATCGACGTCGTCGTCACCGACGGCTTCTCCGGCAATATCGCCCTCAAGACCGCCGAGGGTACCGCCCGCTTCGTCACCGACCTGCTGCGCCGCGCGTTCAAGAGCTCGCTTCGATCCAAGGCCGGTTTCGCCCTGTCGCGGCCGGCGCTCAACCTGCTGAAGGTCCATCTCGACCCCAACAATCACAACGGCGCCGTCTTCCTCGGCCTCAACGGGCTGGTCGTCAAAAGCCACGGCGGCGCCAATCCGAAAGGCGTCGCCAACGCGATCAAGGTCGCCGCCCGGATGGTCCGCAACGACATTACCCGCAAGATCGGCGAAGACCTCGACAATTTCCGCGCCCACGCCTTCAACCACGAGGCCGCATAGTGGCGATGCGCTCGGTCGTTGCCGGGGTCGGCTCGGCGCTGCCGAAGCGCCGGATCGACAATGAAGAGCTGGCCGCAACCGTCGACACCTCCGACCAGTGGATCGTCGAGCGCACCGGCATTCGCAGCCGCTATGTGGCCGGTGAAGGGGAGACCACGGCCACCCTCGCGAGGGACGCGGCAGTCAGGGCGCTCGAGCATGCCGGAATCGACGCGAAAGACGTCGGCCTGATCGTGCTCGCCACCGCGACCCCGGATCAGACCTTTCCGTCGTCGGCGACCAAGGTCCAGGCGATGCTCGGCATCGACGACTGCGTTGCCTTCGACGTCCACGCCGTTTGCACCGGCTTCCTCTATGCGCTGAGCATCGCCGATTCGATGATTCGATCGGGGGTGGCGAAGACCGCTTTGGTCATCGGCGCCGAGACCTTCAGCCGGATCCTCGACTGGGAGGATCGCGCCACCTGCGTCTTGTTCGGCGACGGCGCCGGGGCGCTGGTGTTGAAGGCGGAGGAAGGCGATCGCGGAATTCTCGCGACTCGGCTTCACGCCGACGGGCGCCACAACGATCTCCTGTTCGTTGACGGCGGCCCGTCGACCACCGGCACGGTCGGCAAGCTGAGGATGAAGGGGCGCGAAGTGTTCCGGCACGCGGTCGTCAACCTGGCCGACGTGCTCAACGAGGTGCTGGCGGCGGCAGGGATCGAGTCCGACGACGTCGACTGGGTCGTTCCGCACCAGGCTAATGCGCGGATCCTGGACGCGACCGCGAAGAAGCTGGGGCTGCCGCCCGAAAAGGTCGTGGTCACCGTCGACAGGCACGCCAATACGTCGGCGGCATCGGTTCCGCTGGCGCTCGACACCGCGGTCCGCGACGGTCGAATCAAGCGCGGCGACATCGTCGTCCTGGAAGCGATGGGCGGTGGCTTTACTTGGGGCGCAGCTGCGCTCAAATACTGAAAAAGGCTTGTAAAAAGTCGGCCAATGTCGAATTGCCGATGCAATGCATTTCCGTTACGGTGCTGTAACCGGCGCCACGGCGCCGAAAGGGGCGGGGAGGATAATCTATGGCCGATCTGGGAATCGCGAGGCTCAATCGGGAGCCCGGTGCCACGACCACTTTGACTCGTGCCGACCTGGCCGATGTCGTTCACCGCAACCTGGGTCTGTCGCGCGCCGAGTCGGCGCATTTTGTTGAGCGCGCGCTTCACCATATGTGCCATGCGCTCGCGGACGGCGCGAATGTGAAGATTTCCGGCTTCGGTAGCTTCATCCTGCGCGACAAGGGTCAGCGGATCGGCCGCAATCCGAAGACCGGGGTCGAGGTTCCGATCGCCCCGCGGCGGGTGATGACCTTCCGCGCCAGCCAGATCCTGCGCGACAGGTTCGCCCGCTAGGCGTGGCGGTGGCGGCCGGCGAAAAGGCTCCGGGCGCCTTCAAGACGATCGGCGAGCTGTCGCAGGAGCTCGGGGTCGCCCAGCACATCCTTCGCTATTGGGAGACCAAGTTCCCGCAATTGCGGCCGCTGCAGCGCGCCGGCAACCGCCGCTATTATCGGCCCGACGACGTCGAGCTGGCCCGGCGGATCAACCGTCTTTTGAACGAAGAAGGTTACACGGTCCGCGGGGTCCAGAAGCTGCTTCGCCAGCGCACGACCGCCGATGAGGAACCGCTTCCCGAGCTCGCTTCGGACTATCAACCGCGCGAGTCCGAGCCGGCGCCACGCCAGGCCCCGGATTTCGACGTCGACCGGCTAGTCCGGATTCGCGACCGCCTCTCGGCCGCGCTGCGCGGCTGAGCCAGCCGCCGCGTCTTCAACCAGCCGCGAGCGAACGCGCTCGATCGCTTCGTCGAGCGGCACCCGGCTGATCGGAACCCCCGGCGGGAAGGCGCGCAGCAGGCGCGACGGCATCGCCGCCGACAGGATCACGAACATTCCCCGATCGCTCGACCGGCGAATCAGCCGGCCGAACGCCTGGGCCAGCCGCGCCCGGACGACCCGATCGTCATAGCCGCTACCGCCGCCGGCCATCCGCCGCGCGGCGTGGAGCACTGTCGGCCGCGGCCATGGCACGCGCTCCATCACCACCAGCCGAAGCGATTCACCGGGAACGTCGACCCCGTCGCGAAGCGCGTCGGTGCCGAGCAGCGAGGCGTGCGGATCGTCGCGGAAGATGTCGACCAAAGTGCCTGGATCGATCGGGTCGACATGCTGGGCGAGAAGCGGCAATCCGGCGCGCGCCAGCCGGTCGGCGATCCTGGCGTGCACCGCTTTCAGCCGCTGGATGGCGGTGAACAGCCCGAGCGTTCCCCCTTCCGCCGCCTCGATCAGCCGCGCATAGCCGCCGGCGAGCCCGGCGATGTCGCCCGGCTTGATGTCGGTGACGATCAGCACTTCCGAGCAGGCGCCGTAGTCGAACGGGCTTTCGGCCTCGAAATGGCCGGCGCCGGACTCGAGGTGGGCAGCGCCCGTGCGCCCCTCGGCCGTGTCCCAGCCGTCGCCGCCGCGCAAGGTCGCCGAGGTCACCAGCACGCCCTGCGCCGGCTTCAGCACGACCTCGGCCAGCGGCCGGGTCGGATCGAGCCAGCGGCGGTGAATCGCGACGTCATATTCGCGGCCGTCGACCCGCTCGACCGCCAGCCAGTCGACGAAATCGGGGTCGGCCGGCCCGCCGATCCGGCCGAGAAGAGCGCCCCACGCCGCCAGCGTTTCGCGCCGCCAGCCGAGCCCGTTGATCGCACCTTCGACCCGCGCCCGGGCCTGCGAATCGAGCCAGTCGGGGGCATCCTCGATCACCGCCTCCAGGCGTCTCGACAGGACCGCCAACGGCTTTTGCAGGGCTTCCAGCGCCTGGTGCGCGGCCGCCGCATTGGCCACCAGTGCGCCGTCGGGCTCAGCCAGCTCGGTCTCGAGCCCGTAACCGGCATCCTGTGCCCGCGATCGCGCGTAAACCGTGCCGCGGACCTCGGCGAGCAGGGCCTCGATCGGCCCGAACGGAGATCCTTCAGCGAGCCGCGCCAGCCAGCCGTCCGACGGGAACGCCCGCACCGCCTCGATCGCCTGGTCGAGCGCGGCGGCGCCGGCGTCATCATAGGAAGCGACGTCCATCAGCCGCGCCGCAAGGCCGCGCCGGCGGCCCCGCGACTTGCCTTCGGGACCGACGATCCAGCGCCGCATCTCGATCGCTTCCTGCCCGCCGAAGCAGACGGCGAAAGTTGAGTCGGCGGCGTCGAACAGATGATGCCCCTCGTCGAAGACGATCTGCTGCGGCGCCGTTTCGCGCGACCGCGCGGCGTTGATCATCACCAGCGCATGGTTGGCGATCACCAGGTCCGCCTCGCGGCCGGCGCGCTCGGCCCGCTCGATGAAGCAGCGCCGATAATGCGGACAGCCGCCATAGACGCACTCGCCGCGGCGGTCGGTGAGCGCGGCCGACCCGGCGCGGCGGAACAGGCTGGCAAGCCAGCCGGGCAGGTCGCCGCCGACCATGTCGCCGTCGCGCGTGTAGGCGGCCCAGCGGCCGACCAATTGGGCGAGGATTGCCGCCCGCCCGGCAAAGCCGCCCTGCAGCGCATCCTCGAGGTTGAGCAGACACAAGTAATTCTCGCGGCCCTTGCGAATGACGATCCGCTTGCCCCGCTCGGCGGCGTCGGCGAACAGCTTCGGCCCTTCCGAATCGAGCTGGCGCTGCAGCGCCTTGGTGAAGGTCGAGACCCAGACGGTGCCGCCCGACCGCTCCGCCCACAATGAAGCCGGCGCCAGATAGGCGAGCGTCTTGCCGATCCCGGTGCCGGCCTCGGCCAGCAGCATGTTGGGCCCATCGCGCGACCGTTTGGGAGCGAACACCGACGCCGCGGTCGCCGTCATCGCCCGTTGCCCTTCCCGCGCCTCGGCCCGGCCGGTCAGTTGATCGAGCTTGCCGGTCGCCTCGTCCGGATCGACGCTGGTCGCCAGCGGCGGCGGCGGATCGCCAGCTTCCTCCCACTGCGGCAGCCGTGAGAACAGCATGCGTTCGCCGCGCTCGGGCATTTCGAGCCGCTTCGCCACCAGCGGCGCCCACGACCAGCCGAGCCGGTGGAGGCTGGCGTTCGCCGTCCACGCGCCCTCACGCTCGGGCCAGTCGGGATCGGCGAGCCGCTCGAGCAGCTTCGCCGCGATCCGCTGCAGCATCGCGGCCGCTTCGGCCTCGCCCGCCGGCGGCTCGAGCCCGACCATGCGGCTCAGCCCTTTGGGAGTCGGCACCGCGAAGCGCGCCGGATGGACGAACGCGAACAGCTCGAGCAAGTCGAGCCCCGACAGCTCGGCATAGCCGAGCCGCTGCCCGACCAAAGGCGCGTTGAGGATGATGTGCGGGGTTTCGGCAGCGCGGGCGATCGCCTCGCCGCGGGTCGCCTCGCGGACCTCGCCCGACGGATCGGTCAGCCAAATTCCTGCGTGGGTTGCGTGCAGGGCGGGGAGGCACAGGGAAGCCATGGACCGATCTTAGGCTAAAGTGGAACAGAAGTTCAGCGCGTGAGCGCGCCGACCACCAGCTTTTTGACGCGCGCGATCAGTTCCGGGGTGCGTTTCCCGAGAACGCCTCGCGCCTGCTCTGGCAGATGCGCGGCAGGATCGCCGTTGTCGTCGAAGACATAATGGTCGAACATGCTCCGCCATGCGGCGAGCTCCTTCGGCGGCAGGTTCTTCATCGTGATCACAGCGAGATAAAGCGCATTGCGCGGCGTCATCAGTGGCGGCTGGGCATCGCTCCACCAGAAATTGATCATTGCTCCAAACTGGTCGAGCGAAGCGACCGAGTGCCACCACAGGCTGGGAATGTAGAGCACGTCACCGGGCCCAAGCTCAGCGACCTGCGCCGCTTCGAGAGCTTGCTCGAACCGGGGGTACTGATCGAGGTCCGGCGCGTCGACATCCACCAGGCTGATCGGTTGGCCTGCCGGCGTAAAGTCGAGCGGGCCGACATAAAGGTTGGCGACCTGGTCGGTCGGAAACAAAGTGAAGCGGCGGCGGCCGGCGACGACGCAGGCGAGGTTCTGAAGCAGGTCCCAATGCGGGGCGACGCGACTGCGATTGCCAATCCACAGCGAAACCATGCGCGGACGCGACTTCTCGAGGACCGCAATCGGTATTTTCCGAAGCAAGCCGGGCAAGTGCTGTGGGACAGGGACTCCGCCCGCATATATGGATTGCGACGGAGCGTTCGCGTCCGGCCGAAGCAGCAGATCGAGCAGCGCATCGATGGTCGTCGGCCGCTTGTCGTGATTGAAGCCCTTGAAGTCGTCGGTGTAGCCGATCCTGCCTTTGAATTCGGGATCGCCGAACCAGGCGTCGAACGGATCATCGGTGGCAAATGCGCGGAGGAATTCGGCGAGCGCGTCGTTGCCCTGCTTCGCCGCATGGACGAGCGGCCAGCCACCGACCAGGCCGCGCAGCACGGCCGGCTCGCCTCTCGGCACGATCTCGCGTTCGAACCGTTCGCGGTCGATGGATTGGTGTTCGGCGATCGGGCGCATCGCCTCCATCCGCTAGCAGAGGCGCCGAGCGTCCGCTAGGAGCGCGCCGATGAATGATCGGAACGCTATCCGCGCGGCCGCGATGCAGTCGAAGGCCTGGCCTTATGAGGAAGCGCGCAAGCTGCTGAAGCGCTGGCCGGAGGGAAAGCCGGATGGCGCGCCGATCATCTTCGAGACCGGCTACGGCCCCTCGGGGCTGCCGCACATCGGCACCTTCAACGAGGTGCTTCGCACCACCTTCGTCCGCCGTGCCTTCCAGGAGCTGTCCGACCAGCCGACCCGGCTGATCGCGTTCAGCGACGACATGGATGGGCTACGCAAGGTGCCCGACAATATTCCCGACGCGGCGCTGCTCGAGGCCAATCTCGGCAAGCCGCTAACCCAGATCCCCGACCCGTTCGGAACCCACGAAAGCTTCGCCGCGCACAACAATGCGATGCTTCGCGGCTTCCTCGACCGCTTCGGATTCGATTACGAATTCTTCTCGGCGACCGAATGCTACAGGTCCGGACGCTTCGACGAAGTCATCCGCCAGGTGCTGCGCAACTGGGATGCGGTGATGGGGGTGATGCTTCCGACCCTTCGCGAGGAGCGGCGCCGCACCTACTCGCCGATCCTGCCGATCTCGCCGGCAAGCGGGATCGTGTTGCAGGTCCCGGTCGAGGTGGTCGATGCCGAGGCCGGGATCATCGCCTTCGAGGACGAAGGCCGGCGCGTCGAGCAGTCGGCGCTCGGCGGCCAGGCGAAGCTGCAGTGGAAGGTCGATTGGGCGGCGCGCTGGGTGGCGCTCGGAGTCGATTACGAAATGGCCGGCAAGGATTTGATCGACAGCGTCGTCCAGTCGGGCAAGATCGCCCGAATCCTCGGCGGCCGCCCGCCCGAGGGCTTCAATTACGAGATGTTCCTCGACGAAAAGGGCGAGAAGATCTCCAAGTCGAAGGGCAATGGGCTGAGCCTCGAGGAATGGCTGCGCTACGGCAGCGAGGAAAGCCTCGCCTTCTATATCTACCGCGAGCCGAGGAAGGCGAAGAGCCTGCACATCGGCGTCATCCCGCGCGCGGTCGATGATTATTGGCTGTTCCGCGCCAATTACTCGAAGCAGCCGGTCGAGCAGAAGCTCGGCAACCCGGTCCACCACATCCACGCCGGCAAGGTGCCCGAGCAGGGGCTGCCGCTGACTTACGGGCTGCTGCTCAACCTCGTCAGCCTGCCGGGCCTCCACGACCGCGACACCGCCTGGAAGTTCGTCCAGCGCTACGCGCCCGAGACTTCGCCCGAGAGCCATCCCGAGCTCGACCAGCTGATCGGCCTGGCGGTCAATTATGCGCGCGACTTCGTCGTTCCGAACCTGAAGAAGCGCCCGCCGACCGCCGAAGAAGCCGCGGCGCTTCGCGAGCTTGATACGGAACTGGCGAAGCTCCCTGCAGATGCCGATGCGGAGGCGATTCAGCACCTCGTCTTCGAGATCGGCAAGACGCATTATGGCAAGGACAAGCTGCGCGCCTGGTTCCAGGCGCTCTACGAAACCCTGCTGGGATCGAGCCAGGGCCCGCGCATGGGCAGCTTCATCGCCCTCTACGGAATCGAAAACAGCCGGCGACTGATCGAGGAAGCGCTCGGCGCCTGAGAAAACTGTGACCTTCGGCGCGAAAAAACGCGGCGACACAAACCAGTTTCAAATAGCCGGCCCGAACGACTCCAGGCGCGGCCACGCTGACACATCCGCCCGCCTGTAGGACAGCAAAATCTTGCGTCGGGCCAATGTCCGCTTTGGACCCGCTGCGGATATCCGCCGCCAATTCTTATTGCGTTTAAAAGGCGCGGTGCGGCTGCTAGCAAGGCGACAAGTTGTTGGGAGGGGTTCAGCCTTGCGCCATGTCATGATCCTGCCGTTTCTCGCGATGGCCGCGTGCGCGACCGCTGATCCGGTGAGCGCCGTCGCCAACCCAGCGGCGAGTGCGACCAGCGCAGCCGAGCAATCCGTGCCGTCAAATCAAACGGATGCGTCCGTTGTGACCTGGACGAGGCTCTACTGCACGCCCGACAACGAGAGCCATTTCAAAACGATGTCCGCGGCGCTTGGCAAGACCAACTTCGCACCCCCCGCTTCGCCGATCTTCATCGGCGGCGGCGGGCCGGCAAACAAGGTCGTCTTCGGCGGTTTCGAAGCCGGCTGGGGCGCGGCCGACGTCCGATCCGGCAAGACCCACCCGACACCGACCGTCCAGTGGATCACCGTGCTGGCGGGACGCATGGTCCTGAGAACGACAGACGGGGATTCGAGGCGGGTTGGCCCCGGGGACGTCATCCACCTCGAAGACGTCGCGCCGTGCCGGGGACACATCACCCAGAATTTATCCCCCGGCGCAACGTTCCTGCAGTTCGTTCAATAGCGGCGATCGAGTGCCGGGCATCACCCGTGTCGAGCAGCGCTCGGCGCTACGATGCAGCCGCCTGTCGGCGGTCGATCTAAGAAATTGATTGCACTTGGCCAGCGTCCGCTTTCGACCCATTGCGGACGTTACCCGGCTAACCGGAACGCGCTGCCATCTTAGGGCAACGCAGGCATTCGATTCGATTTCCCGAGGTGATAGATCAGTCGTCCCTCTGGTTGGTTA